>CAMEGY010000116.1 GCA_945916625.1 uncultured Anaerococcus sp. | reverse complement strand
ATGCGGATTAATAAATTTCATATTTTTTTATATTCCTAAGAGGATTGATGCTACTTCAAAATAAACTAAAAGTACACCAGTATCTACTATTGTTGTGATAAGTGGACCTGCCATTACGGTTGGATCTATATCTAGCTTTTCAGCTAGTAGTGGCAAAAGCCCTCCCACTATATTTGATAAAATTATTGTCAAAAATAGGGTGATCGATACAGTTAGGTTTACACCCATGGATACATCATCTATTAATAATATCCTAATGAAATTAATAGCTACTAGGACTAGTGCTACTAAAGATCCCACTCTCATTTCCTTCCAAATAACCAAAAAAAAGTCTTTTGGTGTGAGGTTACCTGAAAATAGTTGGGTCATAATTGTGGTTGATGACTGGGTTCCTGCGTTACCACCTGAGTCCATCAGCATTGGTATGTAGGCTGTAAGGGCCACTGCAGATGCAAGTAGATTCTCATACCTTTGGATAATAAAACCTGTCATTGTAGCAGTGATTAGACATATTACAAGCCAAGTTGTCCTGTTTTTGGCAATCTTTACACTAGCTTCATCTAAGTATGATTCAGATTGCTCAGAGATACCTGTGATGTTTGTAAAGTCTTCCTGCAACTCTTCGTGAACGACGTCAATTACGTCTTCTGCTGGTACGATACCGATAAGTCTGCCTTCAGAATCCACTACCGGTACTTCCCCTAGGTCATATTTGATAGATAGCTTAGCCACTACCTCTTGGTCATCCGTAGGTGATACAGCAGACGTAATTTGCTGGGTAATTGATTCTATTGTACTCTTCTTATTTCTTATTAGGTCAGCAATAAATACAAAACCTGTTAGGATAAGAGAATCATCTGTCACCCAAATTTGTTCTAGTTTCTCAGCATCTAGGTCTGACTCCATGACCTTTTTCATAGCCTCGGCAGGTGTTTCACTTGACCTAATTGATAAGAAGTTAACTGTCATGATAGAACCAACAGAGTCTTCTGGATAGCCTAAAAGCTCATTAATAATCTCTCTTCTTTGGCTATCAATATGGCTTGTCATTAGCTTCTTAACCATATTTGCTGGAAGCTCTTGTAGGGTATCTACAAGCTCATCTTCATCAAGTTCTTTGATTAGGTCCTTAATATTTTCTTCAGATAAAATACTTAATATCCTATCCTTATTTTCTGGTCTTAATTCTGTAAAAGTATCTGCCAATAAGTCTTTGTTAAGTAGCTTAATCCAAATAGCTACAGATTTTTCTGGTAAAACCTCAAGCTTATCGGCCAAATCAACAGGGTTCATTTTGTTGATTTCTTTTTGAAGTTGCTTTAGATTATCAACATTATAATTTCTTTCTGCCATTTACATCTCCTATAATAAATATTGCACGCAATACTTCTCATATAATGGCAAATAGAAATCCGCCACTATACTAGTTCATCTTTAACTTATGCCTTCGATAGGGCGCCGCCTTATCCATTACTCCTCCTTTTTTTAATCATTGTTATTATAGTTTTATATGAAATAAACTTAAAACTTACCTATATACTATACGGTTTTTTCAAGTTATCTGCAATCAGGCAAATAATTTTGTAAGGATATCAGGGACTTCTTTTAGGGATTTAATTTCAAAATCAATTGGCAGATTAAGATGATTTTCATCTCTCCCTGGATTAAACCAAATAGTCTTTATTTTTGCATTTATTCCGCCCTGCATATCTGATGTTAGAGAATCTCCTATGATTACATAATCATCTAAGTCATAAGACCCTATTTTATCAAATACATAATAAAAAAACCTAGTATCAGGCTTTTCAAAACCCACAAGTTCAGAAATAAAAGACTCCTTTAAAATATTATTAAGGTCTGATCCCGCTAGCTTCCCTTTTTGGGCAGTAAGCGAACCATTTGTTACTGCATACTGGTCATATTTATTATTTAAACTCTTTACAACCTCTCTACCATAAGGATTAAAGACATAAGTTTTTCCAAGCTCTAATTGAAAATTATGGTTAAATTCTTCTGCTAATTTAGTATCAATCCCATACTTTCCAAAAAAGTCCCTAAACCTACCCACAAGTACCTCATCACGGGTTACCTCATTTCTCTCAAGCTTTTTCCAATAAATATTATTTATATTCTTATAGTCTACAAGCATCTGACTTGTAGGCTCCCCCAGGTCATAAAGAGTAAAACACTCATTTATAGCAGATGTCTCCGCCAGATCAAAATTTAGAAGCGTCCCATCTATATCCCATAAAATTTTTTTCATATAATTTCTCCCTAATGTAATATCTTACTTTTATAAAATATTTATAAAACTATTTACTTAAACTTCTTTTAATGATATCCTTATCATAAGAATGTGAGGTATTTATGAAAAAAGCATTAAAATTTATCGGATTAATCCTTCTAATATTGATAATTGGCTTTATTTGCCTTTTAGTATATCTGATGGCAACAGAATATAGGCCAAAAGATGTAGAAGAAGTTGCCATTTCTGGATCATCATCTGACCCATTAAAAGAAGGGGAAACTTATAAAGTCATGACTTGGAACATTGGCTATGGGGGTTTAGATAAGGATACAGATTTCTTTATGGATGGTGGCAAGATGGTAAACCCTATCTCAAAAGACCATGTGGAAAACGCCCTCAATGGAATAGCGATTGATATCAACAAAATTAATCCAGATTTTCTTTTATTACAAGAAGTAGATTCCAATTCAAAAAGGACTTTTAGTATCAATGAAGTTAGCTTTTTTGATAGACAAATATCTGGTGCATCAACCTTTGCCTACAACTACAAGGTTAACTTCGTACCATTTCCAATCCCACCTATGGGCAAAATAAACTCGGGTATCTATACCAATAGCAAATACAAAATTGATTCTTCCTTTAGGTACCAGCAGCCAATCCCACACAAGTGGCCAGTCAAACTTGCCAACCTAAAAAGAGGCTTCAACGCCTCCTATCTTCCAATCGAAGGCTATGATAAGAAATTAGTCCTTGTAAATGTCCACCTAGATGCCTATGAATCAGGTTCAAACGGCAGACTTGCCCAGACAAAACAAATAGTAGCCTTCATGACAGAAGAATACAACAAGGGCAACTATGTAATAGTAGGTGGTGACTTTAACCAAGAGCTAAGAAAAGATTACAAATCAGATGTCCCAGAAGGCATGTGGGACCCATCACCATTCCCATATGATTATCTAACAGACAACCTAAAAACAGTCTTCGATGAAAAAACTCATACATCAAGATTAAACCACAAACCATACGATCCAAAGGACTCATACGAGTGCATCATAGATGGTTTCCTTGTAACAGATAATGTAGAAATAAAAAGCGTCAAGGGTCAAGACAAAGGCTTTGTAAACAGCGACCACAACCCAGTCATATTAGAATTCTCTCTAAAAGAAGATACAGAAGATAAGTAAAACAAAATCGTCCCAAATCTCAAACTATGTAAGTTTGCTTGGGACGATTTTTATATTGTATAGTTTTCTTTTCCAAGAATCATCTATAAAAATTATTCAGTTTCTCACATTACTTTCAAATTCCATACCAAACTACATGTCATCCTTCACAGCTACAGCCACTATCCTGGCCTTTGCCCTTACTTCTCCCTTGCATGTCAAGACCATGTTTACTATAGCCTTTCTTTCGCCAAGTTCTTCTAAACTTGACACTATTTCAACTTCCTCATTCATTGGGGTTGGCTTTTTGAAATCTACTTCTAGGCGGGCTGTGATAAACCTTTCTATGACTGTATCTTCTGTTAGTTCAAGACCTTTTGACTTATGTTTGAAAAATGCCGCACTTGCTGTTCCATGACAGTCAAAGACCATGGCAATCATGCCCCCAAATAGATTATTTGGCACTCCACCTGTATAGGCTCCACCTGGTTTTACCTTTGTGACAACCTCGCTTCCATCATCAGTCGGATATGATTTTAGGTGAAGGCCGTCCTCATTTTTAGGACCACATCCCCAACAATACTGGAATCTCTCACCATAAGTATCTTGTATAGCTATTTTTTTACTCATAAATTCCTCCAAATATAATCACATATCTTTTAC
>CAMEGY010000115.1 GCA_945916625.1 uncultured Anaerococcus sp. | reverse complement strand
TTTCTTGGTGCTTGAAGCTAAAGCTAAATCCCTCCACCTGCATAGCAGGTGGTTTTTTGTTTCGCTCTCTTTCGTTCGCTCAACTCACTTAAGTGGACAACAAAACTCGCTAACTTTTTAACTTAGCGAGTTTTTCTCTTATAATTTAATTTGGACTGTAAGACGTCTCGTAGTAGAACATGTCTCCCCTGGCGTAGGATGTTGTGTATTCTATTAGCCTATCTTCCTTATCAAATGAAAATCTGGTGATTTTTAGGGCAGGGGAGTTGTTTTTTAGTTCTAATAAGTCTGCTACCTTTTTTGTCATGGATGATACTTGAAATCTTTCCCTAATATTTGCAATTTTTGTATTAAATGTGTTGTCAAATATATCATAGAGAGCGACTTTTTCAAGGAGTTCCTTTGTGACTTTGTCAAAACGCGCATAGGGAATTACCGTTTTTTCGTACATCATAGGTGTATCATCTGCAAGCCTTAGCCTGTCAAAGACTATTACTTTTTCTATAGTTTCATCTTCAAATGCTTGTTTTTCCTTATCATTTGGAACTCTTACCTTGAAACTTGTGACTATAGATTTTGGATTTTTGCCATTTCTTTTTGTTTGTTCTGTAAAAGAATAATAATTTGATAAGTTTTCCCTATTTTTTTCTCTAACAAAAGTCCCCTTGCCTTGGATTTGATAGAGGATGCCTGAGTTTACAAGTGAACCTAAGGCGTTTCTGACTGTTGTTCTCGATACCTCATAGTCTTTGCAAAGTTGTCTTTCAGAAGGAAGTTTTGCTCCCTTTTCCATGGTGGATATTTCTTCTAAAAGTTTGTCAATAAGATCTTGATAAAGGCTTGACATTATTTGTATTCGTGGATTGTAACACCCTTTACAACCCTATTAACTGTATGAGATTTTGATGGATTATCTGGAGTATTTCCTACTCTTAGACTTGTGATTAGGGAAATAAGTTGGGCAATAACCGCATATCCTACTGCTAAATAAGCATCTTCTAGCCCTTGAGATTCTAGAACAAATTGGCAGTCTCTATCAAGATCTTCATTTGTTACAGCAATTATTTTTGGAGCAATGCCGTCAGCCTTTATTTCTTCTAGGATATCAAGGTCATATTTTCTTGTATATTCATTTGCTGATACAAAAGAAACTACCAATGTCTTATCATTTATAAATGACTTTGGTCCATGTCTAAAGCCCATAGAAGAATCAAAAATTGTTACCACTTCTCCAGCAGTTAATTCTAGGATTTTAAGCCTTGCTTCCTTGGTTAATTTGCCAAGAGGACCAGACCCTAAATAGGCAACTCTATCAAAATCAAAATCAATTAATTTTTCAATTTCGCCTGCTTTTTCATATGTGTTTCTTGCAATTTTTGATAATTTATCCACTATTTCCTTTTTATTATCAAGACTTGTATCGAAAATCAAAAGTGTTGCCAAAAGCATTGATGAAAATGAATTTGTCATAGCAAAGCCTTTGTCATTTGTGATTTCAGGGTTTAAAAATACATAGGAATTAGGATCATCTTTTAAATCTACCGCAAGTTTGCCGTCGTGAGCACAAGTGATTGCTAGATTATAAAAATCATCTACTATTTGATCTCCAAGCTTAACTGCTGCGATAGATTCTGGAGAATTTCCACTTCTTGCAAAAGAAACTAGGACAGTTTTCACATCTTTTTTGAAATGTAGATATGGAGCTGAAACAAGGTCTGTTGTAGCAATTGATTCAAAATCAAAGTCGCCATGTGATTTTAGATAGTCACAAGCTATATTTCCCACATATTCGCTAGTGCCTGCACCGGTGAAAATAACCTTGGTGTCCTTATCAAAATTTGATAAAAATTTTTCTATTTCTGACTGTCTTTCTTCATAAAGCCCATATACTTCTTCCCAAGTATCAGCTTGGGCAAATATTTCTGTGTAAGTGTTCTTAAAATCTTTTTCTTCTAATTTATTTACATCTAATAACATTTTTACCTCCGCTTCTAAATTTTCTAAATTGGTAGTTACCATTTATAATATTATATCAGCTAACAATTTTTAGTCAAATAAAAATTTCTAAATATTTTCTAAAAAAAATTATAAAAAAGCTTTTCATTTCAATAGTGGTAATTACCATCATTCGTAAATAGCATATACAAAAATTTTCCTTCGGTCAAGTAAAATTTTTGTAAACTTATACCTATCTTTAGATACCACCTTTCAAATATTTGTTCTAATAAGTATTAACATTATCAGCTTTATGATTTATAATAATGGTAATTACCAGATAAGACTTTGAAAATTTAGAAAATAACTTTTCTAGAAATTTCAAAAAATACCTTACTCCCTAAGTTTTTATTTGAAATTTTAAGTGAAATTATTTTAGGAAAATGTTTTTATTATTTTTATAGTCATATTATGAAAGGAGGTTTTATGCCAGCAGAAATCGCAAGAACATCCTTGGTCTTATTAGCCTTTATTGCTATCTTTGGGGTTATTAGTCAAATACTTTCTCACAGGAGTCTTAAGAAGAAGAAAAAGTATTTTGAACAACTTCACAAGGATCTAAAACCTGGTAAGGAAGTTATGTTAACTGGGGGAATTTACGGAAAAATTGTTAGCCTTAAAGAGGATACTGCAATTATCAACGTAGCCAAGGATGTTAACATCAAGGTAAGTCGTTACTCAATAAGTGAGATTGTTAATTAAGGAGGTTTTATGCCAAATATAGTACTCACAAGAATTGACAACAGGTTGCTACACGGTCAGGTTGCCACACAATGGACCAAACACATTGGCGCAAATCTTATTCTTGTTGCAAATGATGATGTTGCAGGCAAAAAAATGAGACAGAACCTTATGGATATGGCAGCACCTACAGGTGTTGCTACTAGGTATTGGACCCTTCAAAAGACCATCGATACCATCCACAAGGCTGCTGATAGGCAAAAAATATTTATCATTTGCGAAAGCCCAACTGATGTTCTTACCCTTGTTGAAGGTGGCGTTCCTATCAAAGAAGTGAATATTGGAAACATGCACATGGCTGAGGGCAAAAGACAAGTTGCAGGTGTAGTCGCTGTTGATGATAAAGATGTGGAAGCTTTCAAAAAACTAAGAGACTTAGGTGTTAAGCTTGAAATTAGAAAGGTTCCTACAGAAAGTGCCGAGGATATTGATAAATTATTCTCATAAATCCTAGGAGGAAATAATGGATTTTAATTTTTTACAAGTACTTTTAATATTTATAGTTACTTTTATAGCAGCTATAGATCAATTTTCTTTCCTAGAATCCCTCTACCAACCAATCGTAACTGGTCCTATAGTAGGTTGGATTCTAGGTGATGCACACACAGGCCTTATTGCTGGTGCAAGCTACCAACTTATGACAATTGGTAACATGCCAGTAGGTGACGCTCAACCACCAAACGCTGTAGTAGGTGGAATCGTAGCAGTAATCTTTGCTATTACTTCAGTTCTTGAACCAAATGCGGCAGTAGCAGCAGCTATCCCATTTGCCCTTCTCGGCCAATACGGTGTAACCCTAATCTTCACCCTTATGGCATCAGTTATGTCAAAGGCTGACCAATATGCTAAAGATGCTAATCCAAAGAGTATTGAAAAAATCAACTACCTATCAATGATTGCTCTTGGTACAATTTTTGGTCTAATTGTAGTATTTTTCTTCATCGCAGGTTCAACATTTGGTTCAGAGCTTGCAAGTAAAATCCCACCAACATTCATGCACGGACTTGATGTAGCTGGTGGAATGATGAAATATGTAGGTTTTGCAGTTTTATTAAGACTTATGGTTTCACGCGACCTATGGGGTTTCTTCTTTGTAGGTTTTGCTCTTGCAGTTATAGTTATGGCAAATGCTAGCCTATCAGGCGCTGCCCTTTTACTAATTGCAATAATAGGTTTTGCCATTGCTTTCTGGGACTACCAAATCAATACAAAGATGAAAGATACAGTTGTAGTAGAGACAGGAGAAGAAGATGGAATATAATGATATGCAATATAAGGATCTAAATCCAAGTCCTCAATTAGATCAAAAAACACTAAACAAAATGGTTTGGAGGTCATTATTCCTTCAAGCATCATTCAACTACGAAAGAATGCAGGCTGCAGGTTGGCTATATGCAATCCTTCCAGGTCTTGAAAAAATCCATAGCAA
>CAMEGY010000114.1 GCA_945916625.1 uncultured Anaerococcus sp. | reverse complement strand
TACAACCTTGCAGACTATTTCTGGACTACTTCCTATAGGGGATGGAGATATATTTTTTGAGGATAAGTCAATAAAAAAAGAAAAGTCTTACAAAATTACAAGAATGGGGATAGCCCAAGTTCCAGAGGGCAGGAGGGTTTTTAAGGGCCTATCTGTAGAAGATAATCTAAAAATGGGAGCTATTTCTCTAAAGGTAAGCTCTGAAGACCTTAAGATGGAACTTGATAATATTTATAAGCTTTTCCCGGTCCTAAAAGAGAGAAAAAAACAAAAAGCAGGCACTCTTTCTGGTGGTGAGCAGCAGATGCTAGCAATGGGTAGGGCCCTCGTTACAAATCCTAAGGTTCTTCTCTTAGATGAGCCATCTATGGGTCTTTCTCCACTTTTTGTAGATAAGATTTTTGATACAATTAGAATTCTTAAAGAACAAGGCAGGACAATCTTACTTGTAGAGCAAAACGCAAACCTTGCCTTAGATATAGCAGATAGGGCCTATGTACTAGAGACAGGCAATATTGTAAAAGAAGGAAAGGCATCCGACCTTAAGACAGATCCAGATGTGAAGGCTGCTTATCTTGGCATATAAAATCCAATATTATAATTTTGATTGATAGAAAAATCCTAGTTAAGATATTAAATCTTAGCTAGGATTTTTTGCTTAAATAATATTAAAAGTTTTTTTAGTTATTTTTTGCAAATTCGTATAGGGTCTTAACATGGACACCTGTCGCACCCTTGCCATTTAGGCCTTGTGGAGCTGAAAGATAAGCAGTACCAGCTATATCTAAGTGGATCCATGGACATCCTTCTACAAAGTTCTCGATAAATTGGCCAGCAGTGATTGATCCAGCAAGTCTTCCACCTGAATTTTTAACATCAGCATTTTCTGATTCGTTGTAGGTTTTGAAGAATGGGTCGTTTGGCATTTGCCAGATTTTTTCGCTTACATTTTTGCTTGCTTGGTTTAGTTTATCAAAGGCTTCTTGGTTATTGGTAATAGATGGGGTATAGGTTTCACCGAGGGCTCCAAGAGCAGCACCTGTAAGAGTAGCAAGGTCTATTAGTAGGGAAGGTTTGTATTCTGTAGCAGCATAGTTTACAGCGTCAGCAAGGGTAATCCTACCTTCGGCATCTGTATTATCTACATCGATTGTCATGCCATTTCTTGCTTTTATAATATCACCTGGCTTATAAGATTTGCCAGAGATTAGGTTTTCACAAGCAGCTACAATTGCAACTACATTAACCTCAAGCTTATTAAGGGCGATTGCTTTCATTGCACCAATTACAGTACCTGACCCACCCATGTCGGAGTTCATGGTTTTCATACCGTTAGATGTTTTGATAGAATATCCACCAGCGTCATAGGTTAGACCTTTGCCTACAAGGGCAAGTGGAGCCTCGTCTTTTTTGCCCTTAAGGTATTCCATAACAATAAACTTAGGTTCCTTATCAGATCCCTTTGCTACTTCATAGAAGGCAGTGAGGTTCATATCAAGGATCTCGTCCTTATCATAGACCTTAACATCTACTCCTAGGTCTGAAAGATTGTCTACAGCGGCTTGTGCTAGGCTTTCTGGGTAGATATCATTTGACCTAAGGTTAACTAAATTTCTTGCTAAAAATTGTCCCTCAAGGACGTTTTCTAATTCCTTAAGCTCATCTTCAAATTCAGCAAATTTGTCGCTTAAGTTTAGATTTTTAAATAGGTTTTCTTTCTTTTCTGACTTGTAGTGGTCAAAATCATATTGGGAAACAATAATCGCTTCTGCAATAGCTAGGACAAAGTCTTTATCATAAAGCTTTGTAGTATTATCTATAATTGATACAGATTCTACATCTTTTTCTTTTAAGAATTTTCCAAGCTTACAAATAGCTTCTTTGAGTATTTCCTTATCAAATTTGACTTCTTCTCCTAAACCTAGGTAGATCTTGCCATCAGCAGGCATGATTTCACCCTTATTAGCCTTAAAAAATGGCAAATCAACTTGATTTTTGAAGGCAAATTCTATTGGGTTTATATTCTCTTTATTAAATTTAAATTCCATAATATCCTCCTAATAATATATATCTAATATTATCATACGATTTTTATGCAAATCTTCATTTATTAGAGAACTAAATTCTTTTAGTGATATAATATAAGTGGAGCTAATATGAAAAATGAGATTATTTTAAAGGATAAAACGAAAATATACTATGAAGAATACGGGGAAGGAAAAGATTTAATCCTCCTTCATGGTAATGATGGGGACATGACTTATTTTGAATATCAAATAGGTTTTCTATCCCAATATTTTCACCTTATTTTGATAGATTTCAGAGACCATGGATTTTCTACAAACACAAAGGAACATCTAAGTTTCGAGCTTTTAGCAAGCGACCTGAACGAAGTCTATGACAGTCTATCGATAAAAAAGGCAAGCCTACTTGGATTTTCTGATGGGGCAAACTTGTGCCTTATCTTTAGTAAGTTATATCCAGAAAGAATTGATAAGATGATTTTGAATGCACCCAATGCTAGGTTTGAGGGCCTTACTTTTTCTGCAAAGTGCTATATGTATTTTGAAAATATTATCTGGTCTCTTCTGCCATTTTTTAAGAAGAATAAGAGAGTAGCCAAGCTACTTCTGACAAATTTGAAGATAGATATCAAAGACCTTAGAAATATTGACAATCAAACCCTAATCATAGTTGGGTCTCGCGATCTAATAAGGATATCACATATAAAAAATATAGCGAAAAATATCAAAAATTCTAAACTAGCCATAGTTAAAAACCAAGGACATAGGCTAGCAAGAAAAGCTCCAGAAATATTTAATCATTTGGTATATGATTTTTTGAAGGATGATTATGAAAAAAATTAAAGAGTACAAAAAAGTAATTTTATCGGTATTAATTTTATCTATTATACTTAACCTTACCTACTATATTGCAAAATCGACCCTAAATATTAGGCTCAGGGCTTTATTAGGTCTTGTACTTGTGGTAGTTCTCATGGGACTTGCCAGGAGGTTTAAGGACTTATTCATAGGGATAAAAGAAAAATACGGGGACATAGCAGCAAGGATAATTAAGGAAATCGTCCAGAAAGTAAATTCGCTATTTATTGGTTTCTATGGGCTTGGCTTTATCCTAAGTGCTGATGTTAGTGATTATTTATCAAATTTCCCATTTAGTGAGTTTTCCTATGTAAGTGTGGGTTTATTTAGGACTTTTGTCGAGCTTATGATTGGATTTTTATTTATAACATCAGCAAGACTTTCTTTTTCGAGGCATAAGAAATTTGTAAAAATATTATATCCGCTCTTAGCTGTGACTTACTTTTACCTATTTATGATAGGTGAGGGTCTAATTTCCCTTTTACCACTTCTTTTGATTGGCCTTATGACTTATTTTACAAGAGAAGTCTTAAATAAAGAGAGTTTTATCTATAGCATAGAAGAGATAGTAATAGATCTTGTTTTTGCGGTATTTTATCTTACAATCTATTTCAAAAATACTTTTACAACAAGACCACTTGAGACATTTCCTATAGTTTATAAGTTGTTATTTTTTGCCTTGGTATTTGCTATTATGCTAATAAGTTTAAGACTTATTTTAAATTATATGAAGGGGGATAATGAGTTTCTAAATGAACCTGATCTTGATGAATATGAAAAGTTTTTGGCGGAAATTGATCAAAACACTTCGATTACAGCAGGTCTTGGATTTTTGGGAGATAAATATATTCATTATTATGAGGAAGATGGACAAAAGCTTTTAGCCTTTATTTACCAAGTAGTTAATAATAAGATAATTGTAATGGGTGAGCCAATTGGTAGAGAAGATTATCTTGATCTGGGTCTTAGATATTTCGTTGATAAGTGCGAAAAATCGGCCCTTAAACCTGTATTTTATGAAGTGGGCAGAGAATTTACGATGATGCTCCATGATTATGGCTATGATTTTATGAAATTTGGAGAAAATGCTTTTTTAGATCTTGGAGAATTTAGTCTCACAGGTAGAAAAAAATCAAGCCTTAGAAATATATTAAATAGGTTTGAGAAAGATGGATATAGGTTCGAGCTAATGGATTCTCCTTATGATGAAAAGCTACTTGATAGGTTAGAATTAATATCTGATAAGTGGCTTAAGGGAAGAGATGAAAAGGGATTTTCAATGGGA
>CAMEGY010000113.1 GCA_945916625.1 uncultured Anaerococcus sp. | reverse complement strand
ACTCTGATTAGCTTTTTAGCAACGTGTGTAAGAGCAACGAAGTGGTGTTTACCTTCCTTTCTCTTTCTCTGATAATAATCTTTAAAGTATGGATCCCTCATAGCTATTAACCTAGAAGCATTGAGGATAGCCCATCTAAGATAAGGGAGCCACGTTTAACCATAGAAACACCCGTAGCGATAAATTTACCAGACTGATGAGTGGCTGGGTCAAGGCCAGCAAAAGCTTGTAGCTGAGCAGGAGTATCAAATCGATTGATGTCAACAATCTCAGCTAAAATAATAGAACCAAGATTGTAAGAAATACCAGGAATAGATAAAATAGGAGAGTTTAATTCAATCATAATATCTTTTATCTTAGCATCTAGTTCATCAATTTTAGAAGAATAGAAATTAATCATATCAATCGTTTGAACAAGCTCAAAGCTACTTGCATCAGAACTAGTTCCAATAGAATTGCTAGCAACATTTCTAAATTCTAACGCCTTGTCCTTAGAATATTTTCCTCTAGAATTATCTTTAAGGAGATTAGAAAGTCTAGTAAGATGAGCATTTGCGATTAATTCCTTTGAAGGGAACTCATAGAGAAGAGCCATAGTAGATTTTTGATTAATCGAGTAAACGCAATTCTCAAGCTCTGGAAACACAATCTCAATGATTCTAGCAAGCGAGATTTTGAGCCTAGCTAATTGCTCTTTAAGCCTAGAACGATATCTAGTAAGTGACTTAAGCTCCGTAACATGATAAGATAAATCCAAGTGGGGTTTAGCATCACTGGAAGAAAGCATAAGAGCAATTAACTTAGCATCAATTTTATCAGTTTTGGTCTTTCTAAGCGTATGAGCTTTTCTGGAAAGATTAATTTGCAAAGGGTTGAAAACTACTGGTGAGTGGCCATTATCAATCAAAAAATTGATTAAGTTTAAGCTGTAATGACCAGTAGCTTCAAGCCCCACTTTTACATTTTCAGAAGACGTTGGCATAAAAGATAAAAGAAGATTGAAACCCTCCCTATCATTGGAAAAGGTAAAGACATCTTTAAGCACATTCCCCCCAGAATCACAAATAAAACAATCATGCTTATCTTTAGCAACATCGATATCAACAAGAAACATAAAAACACATCCTTTAAAATGAATTGGCTGTGGTTATCCACAAAAACTATGTATCGTATCCTTGCACGAGATAAAACGTCTAGCGTTATCTAACTCATAAACAAATAAACATAGGATTGTGGTTGGAGCCTTAATAAAATAGTCAAAGCTATAGGAGAAAGAACCAATCCACAAGCCTATGATTATCATATAGTAAAAAGAAAAAAAGGGGCTGTTGCAGAATGAATAAATCGTCCCAATATCACCAGAGGAACCTCTTAGAAAATTTTGCCTCCATGAGCCGGCAGGCTATAGATGGCCTACCGGCCTTTAGAGGTAAAATTTTCTAAGAGAACCCTCTGCTGATGGGACGATAGTTATTCACAATTTGCAACAGCCCCATTATACAAGGAGAAAAATGGATAAATTTATTAGATATTTAGAGAGAGATAATGTAGACGCCGAAATGGTTCTTAAAAAGAGCCTACTGCTACTAATAATAATTTGTATTTCATACTTATTAATGCATATTCTCGGTAAGTTAATTAGAAAGATTATAAAAGATGAAGCAAGAGTATCAAAAATAATGAGACTTTTAAGAAGTATTGTTATCTGCCTTAATTTTATTCTGTTTCTAATAATTTATTTCCCGGACATTAGAGCGCTTGGTGTTGTTATTTCTCTAATAATAGCAATAATTGCACTTGCTGCAAAGGATTTAATCATTGACATAGTTGCATACTTTTATATTTTAGCTAGGAAACCTTTTAATATAGGCCACGTAATAGAAGTAAATGGTGTTATTGGTGAATTAATTGATATTGATTTCTTACAATTCAATCTCCTAGAAATGTGAGATCTAACAACAGCAAAAAACCCATACTGGTAGTATGTATCAGTGCCAAATAGGTATATGTTTGAATATCCGGTCTTAAACTATAATCACACCTACAAATATGTTTTTGTAGATACTTCGATCTTGATTGATTTTGATGATAGGGATGAGGCTATAAAGCTTGCAGGCAAAATAGCTTATGAGAAATACCTACAAATATTAGATAATTACGATAAGGATGACGTTGATGTATTTCGAGAATCAATGGATTCTTATGGAGAGGTATCAAAACCTACTGTAAGGGCAGAGCTTGCAAACAATGGCTTTAAGATTCATGTCCAGTTTTTTACAGCTTTTGGTAAGATAGGTAAAAATAAAATGATAATGCAAAATTCTATTTTTGATGAATTTAGAAAAAATAATATAAAAATGCTTAATCCACAATCTTTATATTTAGAAAGTGAAATATAAAGAAAATCCTCTTTTTAGTTTTAACTAAGAAGAGGATTTTTAATATTTATAAAAAGGTACTCATAACTAATAGGTTAGTTGACTTCTCAAATGAAAATTTTTCATAAAAATTTAAGTGTTTGCTGTCATTTACGCTCATTAATTCAATCATACTAACTTCCTTATCCAATAAATGCTTTTGAAGTTCATTAATAAATAAAGTACCGAGTCCCTTATTCTGATATTCCTTAAAAATAACAATTTCTTCTAAGAAATATGATTTCAAATCGTCATATTCTTTAATATATCCCATCAAAAAGCCTGTATAAACTCCATTTATTTCTTGGATAAGACAATAAGAATCAAGGATAAGAAGTACTTGCCTAATCCTTTTGTAGGCCTTTTCAAAAGTCCGAATTCCATCTTCATTTTCGTTATAGTATTTTACGTAAAGACTTGTAATAATATCCAAATCTTTTTCATTCATTACATTGTAATTCATAAGATTTTAATAATTCTTAAGAGCTCTTTCTATTCGTCTCTTATCGTCTTTTCTTTTTATAGACTCTCTCTTATCATATT
This sequence comes from uncultured Anaerococcus sp., assembly GCA_945916625.1. The sequence continues at coordinate 1,211 of CAMEGY010000113.1, read as the reverse complement.
GTTTTTTACCCTTAGCTAGGGCTATTTCTACCTTAACAAGTCCCTTATTTTCATAAACTCTTAATGGTACAAGTGTATATCCGTCAGCGGTTTTGCTTCCAATTAATTTATTGATTTCCTTTTTGTGAAGCAGAAGTTTCCTGGTTCTTGTTGGATCAAGTTTATCATAACCTTCTTTGTAAGGAGTGACATGCATTCCATAGATATACATCTCCCCCTTACGGTCTGAAATGAAGGCTTCCTTAATCGATACCTTGCCAGCTTTTATTGATTTGACTTCACTTCCCTTAAGAGCAATTCCCGCCTCATATTTTTCTTCTATAAAATAATCATGGAAGGCTTTTTTATTGTTGGCTAATAATTTCATCTTCATCCTCTAAATAAAAATCTATTTCTCTTTTGAATGTATCTACATTTGCTACCCTTATTTTGACTTCTTGGCCAATAGAGTAGAATTTTTTACTATTTGTATTAAAAGCTTTTAGGTTATACTCAATGAATTCATACCTGTCATCCGAGAATTTGTACATAAACAGTCCCTCAACTGTATTATCTAGCTCTATAAACATTCCAAAATCTGTAACAGAAGAAATCCTACCATCGAAAACCTTCCCTATAAATTTCTGCATATACTTACATTTCATAAGATCTTCTACTTCTCTTTCGGCTTCCTCACTTCGTCTTTCAGTAATTGATAGATGGTCTGCAGATTTTTCTAGGTTTGACTCAAGACTTGTTTGATTAATCTTGCCTAATTTATTTTCTATAAACAATTTTAATATCCTATGGACAATAAGATCTGGATACCTTCTAATTGGGGCTGTAAAGTGCGTATAATGGTCTGTAGAGAGTCCAAAGTGAATATCCTTATAATTTGTATACTTAGCTTTTTTCATTGTCCTGAGCATAAGCATATTGATTATTTGCTCCTCTTTTTTGCCTTCTACTTCTTTTAATATATTTTGAAAATCTTTCGGATGAAGTTCTTGTCCTTTTATATTATAGCCCATTGCGTGGAGGGCAGATTTAAAGCCCGCTAATTTTTCTTCGCTTGGTTTTTCGTGAATCCTATATATAAAAGGAAAATCCATGTAAGAAAATAGGCTTGCTACTGTTTCATTAGCTATTAGCATGAACTCTTCTATCATCTTGTTACCAGGACCCCTTTGTAAGGGCTCAATATTTAATACCTTACCTGTTTCTGTTACATC
>CAMEGY010000112.1 GCA_945916625.1 uncultured Anaerococcus sp. | reverse complement strand
CTGTAAACGTAAGGCTTGATAGGACAAGAAAGCTTCCAGCTACTACCCTTGTGCGTGCGCTTTTATTTGATACTGATGAAGAAATTATAGAGGCCTTAGGCGATACCAAACACTTAAGAAATACCTTAGAGAAGGAAAATTCTGAAAACAGTGAAGAGGCCCTAATAGAAATATACAGAAAATTAAAACCAGGTGACCCTGCATCACTTGAATCATCTACAACCCTTATCAATAACCTATTATTTGACGATAGGAGATATGACCTAGGTAAGGTTGGTAGGTATAAATATAACCTAAAACTTGCCCTTGCCCCAAGAATTGAAGGCGAAGTTGCAGCAAGAGATGTCATAGATTCAGAAACTGGCGAAATATTCGTTAAAGAGGGCAATCTTATCGATAGACAGACTGCTATCGCAATTGAAAATGCAGGTATAGTTTCTGTTAAAATCCAAAAATTAAACGCAGAAGATAAGGAACAAACCCTTACAATTGTAGGTAACAACTTTGTTGATATCAATTCATTTGAAAGGCTAGAAGGTCTTGACATTGACCTTGATGACTTTAGCGAAAAAGTTTACTATCCAGTAATGATGGAAATAATAGAAGAAGCTGAAGATGACGAAGAACTTGTAAAAATGATGCAAAGAAGAAAGAAAGAAATTTCTCCAAAGCATATAACAAAGTCAGATATACTTGCAGTTGTAAACTACCAATTCAACCTATTTGAAGGAGTGGGCGAAACTGACGATATCGACCACTTAGGCAATCGTCGTGTAAGAGGTGTTGGTGAGCTTCTTCAAAACCAATTTAGGGTTGGTCTTGCAAGGATGGAAAGAGTTGTTCGTGAAAGAATGACTACACAAGATCCTGATATTGCAACACCACAAGGCCTTATCAACATCAAGCCAGTTACAGCTGTTATTAAGGAATTCTTTGGTTCAAGTCAGCTTTCACAATTTATGGACCAAACAAACCCAATGAGTGAGTTAACCCATAAGAGAAGACTTTCTGCTCTAGGACCTGGTGGTCTTTCAAGAGATAGGGCGGGTGTTGAGGTAAGGGACGTTCACGATTCTCACTACGGTAGAATTTGTCCTATAGAAACTCCAGAAGGACCAAACATCGGTCTTATAACATCGCTTACAACCTATGCAAGAGTTAATAAATACGGCTTTATCGAAACCCCATATAGGGTGGTAAAGGAAGGCGGAGTTGTTTCTGACGAAATTGACTACCTAACAGCAGACATTGAAGATAACTTCATCATTGCCCAAGCCAACGAACCACTTGATGAGAATAACAGGTTTGTAAACGACAGGGTATCTGGTCGTGGTTACAGGGGTGAAAATGATATTTACCCAAGAGATAGCGTTCAATACATGGACGTAAGTCCACAACAGATTGTATCTGTAGGTGCTTCTTTAATACCGTTTCTTGAAAACGACGACTCAACCCGTGCCCTAATGGGTGCCAACATGCAGCGTCAGGCAGTTCCACTTATAAAATCTGCTGCACCTATTGTAGCAACAGGTATTGAGCACAGGGCTGCAAAAGACTCAGGTGTATGTGTTGTTTCAAAGACAGATGGTAAGGTTGTTTATGTTTCATCTGATAAGATTAAGGTAAAATCAACAGATGGCGAAGTAATTACCTATGATCTACTTAAATTTGAAAGAGCTAACCAAGGTACAACTATAAATCAAAGACCAATTATAAAACTAGATGACGAAGTAAAAGAAGGCCAAATTTTAGCTGACGGTCCATCTACAGACAACGGTGAGCTTGCCCTTGGTAAAAATATCCTTATAGCTTTCACAACTTGGGAAGGCTATAACTTCGAGGACGCAATGCTTCTTAACGAAGAGCTTGTTATAAACGATACACTCACATCAGTTCACATCGAAGAGCACGAGTGCGAGGCTAGAGAAACCAAGCTAGGTGCAGAAGAGATTACCAAAGATATACCAAATGTCGGCGATGATATGAAAAAAGATCTTGATGAAAATGGTGTTATTAGAATTGGTGCAGAAGTTACAAGTGGGGACATCCTTGTAGGCAAGGTATCTCCAAAGGGAGAAACAGAACTTTCTCCAGAAGAAAGGCTCCTCCGTGCAATCTTTGGTGAAAAGGCCAGAGAAGTTAGAGATACATCGCTAAAAGTTCCTCACGGTGAAAAGGGAATTGTAGTTGATGTTAAAGAATACAACAAAAAAGATGGAGATGAACTAGCTCCAGGTGTAAATAAAGTAATTAGAGTATACGTAGCTACTAAGAGAAAAATCATGGTAGGAGATAAGATGTGTGGTCGTCACGGTAACAAGGGTGTTGTTTCAAGGATCCTTCCAAGAGAAGATATGCCATTCTTACCAGACGGTACTCCAATCCAAATCTGCCTAAACCCACTAGGTATCCCAAGCCGTATGAACCTTGGTCAGGTTCTAGAAGTACACGCAGGACTTGCAGCAAGAACTCTTGGCTGGAAGATTGCGACACCAGTATTTGACGGTGCCATGGATACAGAGATAGAAGATGTCTTAGAAGAAGCACAACAAATTGCTCCTTTCGTAAACAAGACAGGTAAAATTAGGCTTCGTGATGGTAGAACTGGTCTTCCATTTGAAAACCCAGTTACTGTCGGAGTCATGTATATGCTAAAACTTCACCACATGGTAGAAGAGAAAATCCACGCAAGATCAATAGGTCCATACTCACTAGTAACCCAACAACCACTTGGTGGTAAGGCACAATTTGGTGGCCAAAGATTCGGTGAGATGGAGGTTTGGGCCCTGGAAGCCTATGGTGCAAGCCATACCCTTCAAGAAATCCTAACTGTAAAATCTGACGACGTAACAGGTAGGGTTAAGACCTATGAATCAATAGTTAAGGGAGAAAATATTCCTGAGCCAGGCACACCAGAGTCATTTAAGGTTCTTGTAAAAGAGCTTCAATCACTTGCTCTTGACGTAGAACTTCTAGATGAAGGCGGAGATGTAGTAGAGCTTAAGGAAAATATCGATGACCAAGATAGGTTCTCTCAAGTAGAAAAAATAGATGCCTCAAAAATTAGAAACCAAAGCAAACTATTAGCTAAGGCTACAGCTGAAAAGGAAAAAGAGGCTGCTAGCGAATCTAGAGAAGCTTAGGAGAAAGGGAGTTTATGAGCGAATTAAATCAATTTTATGGGATGAGGATGAAGGTTGCATCCCCAGAAAGAATAAGAAGCTGGTCTCATGGCGAGGTCAAAAAACCAGAAACTATAAACTATAGGACCCTTAAACCTGAGAAAGACGGTCTTTTCTGCGAAAAGATTTTCGGACCAACTAAGGATTACGAATGTTCTTGTGGAAAATATAAGAGAATGAGATACAAGGGCGTAGTTTGTGAAAAGTGTGGTGTAGAAGTCACAAAATCTAAGGTAAGACGTGAAAGAATGGGCCACATCGAGCTTGCAGCTCCAGTATCTCACATCTGGTTCTTTAAGGGAATCCCATCTAAGATGGGGCTTCTCCTTGACATGAGCCCAAGAGTACTAGAAAAAATCCTATACTTTGCGTCCTATGTTGTAATAAATCCAGGTTCTACAGACCTTGCAGTTAAGCAAGAAATCTCAGAAACTGAATATCAAGACATCCTAGAAGAATATCCAGATGATACAGAATTTAAGGCAGCAATGGGAGCTGAGGCTATAAAAGAGCTTCTGGCAAACATTGACCTTGAAAGAGAATACCAACTTCTACTAAAAGAGCTTGATGAATCTTCAAATCAAAAAAAGGTGAGAGTATCAAGAAGGCTTGAAGTTGTAGATGCCTTTATCACAAGTGGAAATAGACCAGAATGGATGATCCTAGATGTCCTTCCAGTTATGCCACCAGAACTAAGACCAATGGTTCAGCTAGAAGGTGGAAGATTTGCAACTTCAGACCTTAACGACCTATACAGAAGAGTTATCAATAGAAATAACAGACTAAAAAGACTTCTAGACATAGGTGCTCCAGAAATTATCGTAAGAAACGAAAAAAGAATGCTCCAAGAAGCAGTCGACGCCCTAATTGACAACGGTCGTAGGGGAAGAGCTGTAACTGGTGCTTCAAATAGAAATATGAAATCTCTATCAGATCTACTAAAGGGTAAGAGCGGTAGGTTTAGACAAAACCTACTTGGTAAGAGGGTT
>CAMEGY010000111.1 GCA_945916625.1 uncultured Anaerococcus sp. | reverse complement strand
TTTGTGAAGGCCTATAAGGATTTTTAAGTTTTGATTTTTCATATGACCTCCCTTAGTTATATCTACATAGATATATCTAACTAGTTATATTATACCCTTGTTTTTTTATTGTAAAGCTTTATTATTTATTTTTTACAAATAGCTGTTTTTTATATAAAATTTGCTAAAAAAAGAAAACGTCCCTAATAATCAGATTATTGGTAAATTTCATCCTAATTTAGCTATAATATCTTGTAACTTACGGAAAATATAATTTTGATTCAGGGACGTTTGTATTCATAATTTTAATTTAGTCGACAAATTTTTGAGCAAATTCTACAAAATCATCGCAGGCGTTTTTGATAAAAGGTCTTGTTGCTTCAACAAGTTTGCCGTCCTTATCGAATAATTCGTTTATTTTTGCCAGGTATACTTCTGGCTTGCTAGGGGAGATTAGGTTTACACAATTAAATGATTGTCTAAGGGCTAGATTTGATGAAACACCGCCCATTGTTCCAATTGTGGAGCTAAAAACTGTTGCAGGTTTTCCTGTCCATAGATTGCCTTCTGGCCCACGAGAACCTATGTCTATTGCATTTTTAAGGACTGGGGCAAGTGACCTGTTGTACTCTGGTGTGATAAAAATAAAACCGTCACATTTTTTGATATCTTCCCTTAGTCTTTGGTATTCTTCGTGGGGATTTGACCCATCTAGGTCTTGGTTATAAAATGGCATATTGCTTAAATCTATTGGGTAGGTTTCAACATCCAAAAGCTCAGCTACTTCCTTGGCAAGTTTCTTATTCCAAGAATTCTTTCTAAGTGATCCAACTAATATTCCTATTTTCATATCTTATCCTTTCAAATGTTTTTTTATTTTATACCCTAAAAATATTTACTTAAGCAAAAAAAGAGCCAGGAAATCCTGGCATCTTCTTATTTATCGTTTTTATTTCTTATATATTTATCTATATTTTCTGCAGCCTTTTTGCCTGCACCCATGGCTAGGATTACAGTTGCAGCGCCACTTACAGCATCGCCTCCTGCAAAGACTCCGTCTTTTGTCGTCATAGTTGTTTCATCAATTATGATTCCACCCCAAGATTCGGTTTCGATATCTGGGTTGGTATCCTTGATAAGTGGGTTTGGTGATTGGCCTATTGATACGATTACAGATTCAAATTCTACTTCTTCAAATTCTCCTGTTGGAACTGGTCTTCTTCTACCTGATGCATCAGCTTCTCCAAGCTCCATTTTTTCAACTTTGACAGCCTTAACCCAGCCGTTTTCTCCGATAATTTCTACCGGGTTGTGGAGGTTCATAAAGTTGATACCTTCTTCTATGGCGTGGTGGCTTTCTTCAGCCCTAGCAGGCATTTCTTCAAAGCTACGTCTGTAGACGACTGTTACATCAGCGCCTAGTCTTTTAGCAGACCTTGCCGCATCCATTGCAACGTTGCCGCCGCCTACTACGCATACCTTTTTGCCTACGTGGACTGGTGTGTCATATTCTGGGAACTTATAAGCTTTCATGAGGTTCATACGGGTTAGGAATTCATTTGCAGAATAAACTCCGTTTAAGTTTTCACCTGGTATTCCCAGAAACTTTGGTAGGCCTGCACCGCTTGCTATGTAAATTGCTTCGTAGCCGTCTTCATATAAGTCTTCTATAGATAGGCTCCTGCCTACAATTGTGTTGGTCTTTAGTTTTACACCAAGACCGATTACATTTTTAAGCTCTGTATTTACAAGCTTTTTAGGAAGTCTAAATTCTGGTATACCATACATCAAAACACCACCGGCTGTGTGGAAGGCGTCAAATAAGGTCACTTTATAGCCAAGTTTTGCAAGATCTGCTGCAGCTGTAAGCCCCGATGGCCCTGCACCTACTACAGCTACTTTTTCCTTATTGGCATAGACTTCTACTGGTTTTTTGTATTTTTTATTGTTGTGATAGTCTGCAACAAATCTTTCAAGTCTACCTATACCAACTGGTTCATGTTTGATTCCTCTTGTACAAACCCCTTCGCATTGGTTTTCTTGAGGGCAGACCCTACCACAGATAGCTGGGAGGTTGTTTGTTTCAGCAATTTTTTCGTAGGCAGAATCTAGATCACCGTCTACAATAAACTGAATAAATTCAGGGATTTTTACAGAAACAGGACATCCAGATACGCAAGGTTGGTTCTTGCAGTGGATACACCTAGATGCTTCCTCTTGAGCCATTTCTAGGGTGTAGCCTGTGGCAACTTCGTCGAAGTTTTTATTTCTTACATTAGGATCTTGTTCAGGCATCTTTACCTTTTTAGGATCCATATTAAATTTTGCCATTTCTTACCTCCTTGGTTAGGTTGCAAATATGCTCTCTTTCAGCGGTTTGGTAATTTCTTGACCTATTCATAGCTTCATCAAAGTCGACTAAGAATCCATCAAAGTCAGGTCCGTCTACACAGGCAAATTTCATTTCGCCACCAACTGTAAGCCTACAACAACCGCACATACCAGTACCATCAACCATTATAGAGTTCATAGAAACAGTAGTAGGTATATCTTTTGGTTTTGTAATTGTAACGACATTTTTCATCATGATAGCAGGACCTATTGTAAGAACGTGGTCATAGTGCTTGCCTTCTTCTAAAAGGTCTTCTAGAACTTGAGTAACAAAGCCTTGTCTGCCATATGAACCGTCATCTGTAGTTATGTATAAATTATTAGAAGATTCCTTAAGTTCGTCTTCTAAAATTATTAAGTCCTTGTTTTTAAAGCCCATTATAACATCGACATTAGCACCAATTTCGTGAAGGTATTTTGCCTGAGGAAAGGCAATTGCAGTACCTAGACCGCCACCGATTACACAAACATTTTTGCCTTTTAATTCGTCAAGCTCAGTTGGTCTACCAAGTGGGCCTACAAAATCTAAAAATCCGTCGCCTGCCTTAAGCTTATCCATTCTCATAGTTGTCCCACCAACTATTTGAACAATAATTGTAACGTTTTCGTCATCGGTAGATGAAATTGTAAAAGGAACTCTTTCGCCTTTTTCATCTAGCCTTAGAATTATAAATTGGCCAGGTTTTGCTTTTTTTGCAATATCTTCGGCCCTAACAACAAATTTGATTGTGTTTTCATTCAAATTTGTTTTTTCTATTATTCTTGCCATATCTCCTCCTAAAAGATTTGGATAGTATATTTATTAACTAACACTATATATAGTATACTACACTTGTCTTAATATTAACAGTCTAAAATCATAAAGAAGATGAAAATATAATTTAAAATAGTATTATAAACATACTAAAAGAAAATAAATAGAAGGGAGTTTTATTTTATGGAAAATAATAAAAAATATACAAATAAATACCTTCTTAAGAGGTTCACTCCATATTATGGACCTTATAAGAAGGTACTTGCCATAGATCTATTAATGGCAGCCCTAACGACTGTCTCTGAGCTAATCCTGCCGCTTTTATTATCCTACCTAACTGACTGGGCTCAAATTGGTATACTTGATCAGCCAAGGATTATGAAAGTTGCTATAATATACGCTATAACAAAGGCTATATCAGTAATCGCAAGATATTTCATGCAGTCTATGGGCCATATCATGGGTGCAAATATAGAAAGAGACATGAGAAAAGACGTATTTAACCACCTAATGGAGATGGATACGGAGTTTTTTAATGAGGCAAAGATTGGTCAGTTAATGACAAGGCTAACCTCAGACCTTTTTGAAATTACAGAATTTTCCCACCACGTTCCTGAAGAATTTTTAGTCGGGGCAATCAAGCTTATAATTTCTTTCGTAGTTTTAATTAATGTTGACATCAAGCTGTCAATCCTAATCTACCTTCTGATACCACTTATGTATGTTGTTTCAAGAAAATCTAGGGTTAAATTTAGAAGGGCAACAAAGAATTCTAAGAAGCAAATAGGTGAGATAAATGCTGGTGTGGAAGACACTCTCTTAGGCATAAGTGTTGTAAAGTCCTTTGCCAATGAAGATGTGGAAAAGGATAAATTTGCTAAAGAAAATGATAAGTTTGCAGACATAAAAAGCGACCAATACTACAATATGGCCAAATATTTCGGTGTAAAAGATACTTTCTCAGGCCTTATGTATTTGGTTTTAATCATAGCTGGTGGCATGCTTGTTATAAATGGAGAAATTACTCCAGGTAGGTTGTTTCCAAGTCTTGGCTATTGTGAATAGAGCTGCAGTAAACATGCAGGT
>CAMEGY010000110.1 GCA_945916625.1 uncultured Anaerococcus sp. | reverse complement strand
TTTTGGCCTTGTTATTTTTTAATAAGATTATATTCATTTTCAATATTATGGGCAACTTGGGTAAATCTCTCTAAGACAACTTTTCTAGGAATTATCCCTAAGAAGTATCCATTTTTAAGTGTTATACAGACAAAGTTATTATCAATTAAGAGTGCTATCACATCTTCAAGTTCATAGTTATCAAAAAGAATTGGTACAACCTGGTTCATAGCTTCTTTTACCTTATGAGATGCAAGCTCATCTTCATTAAAGAAAGATAAATTTTCAAAATTCCTTACTATAATTGGTATGGAAATTAGACCCCTTATACAGTTGTTATCATCTATTACGGGTATTATTTGATATCCAGAAGTAGATAGAACAAGGATGGCATGGAGGAGTGAATCATGTTCATTTACAACTGCCACTTGGCTTGCTGGAATCATAAGGTTTGATGTTGGTTTATTGAAAAGATGGGCAAAATTTTTTCCAATCAATTTTATCTCCTTATTTATTAGTCTAATCTTATTATAACATAAAAATATTTTTTAATACAAAAAAACTCCAAGATAAACTTGGAGCAAATGCATATGCATTTTACTATGTAAGCACACCCAATATCGAACAATCGGACAATTATAGGGTCTAGTATATTTAGCTCATGATAGGTTGCCTTACGGCACACATAAGAATCTGCTTAATGCTGCTAGGTTCCCCTCCTGACATGGTTCACAGTCTTACATTGCGTAAGATCTATCAATCAACACTAGCTATACTAGTCTTTTAACCTTCCAAAAGACCTCCATTGGGAATTAAACCCTGCTATAGCGGATTGCAGGTTACAAGGCACCGCTAGTTCCCCGTCTAGTGCATGGCGGAGAGCATGGGATTTGAACCCATGATACATAAAAACTGTATACACGATTTCCAATCGTGCTCCTTCAACCGCTCGGACAGCTCTCCATACTACAATAACTTACTATACCCTTAATTATATGCTTTGCAAAACAATAAATAAAAACTTATATGTTAATAATAAAATATGGTATAATTGTATAGTAGAAAGGATTGAGATGGCAAAAGCTTTATATAGACAGTATCGACCTAAGATTTTTGAAGAAGTTTTAGGCCAAGATAAGGTCATTAATGTATTAAAAAATCAAATAAAAAACAACAATTTCTCTCACGCCTATCTTTTTGCTGGAGAAAGGGGTTGTGGAAAAACCTCAGCAGCTAAGATTTTTGCAAAAGCTATAAACTGTCTTAACCCACAAGATGGCTCACCTTGCCTAGAATGTGAAAATTGTAGAGCAATAGAAGAGGAAACAAGTCTTGATGTGGTAGAGATGGATGCTGCTAGCAATAGGCGAATAGATGATATCAGAAATCTACGAGATAATGTTATATATCCACCAGCAAATCTAAAATACAAGGTCTATATTATAGACGAGGCCCATATGATAACAAGAGAAGCTTTTAATGCTTTATTAAAAATCATGGAAGAGCCGCCAAAGCACCTAGTTTTTATTTTAGCTACTACTGAAATTGATAAAATACCTAAAACAATTTTATCAAGAGTACAAAAATTTGAGTTCAATAAGATAGATGCCTCGAAAATAAAAGAACAGATTAATATAATATTAAAAGATCTAGATATTAAGATGGAAAATGAAGCAATTGATCTTATTATAAGAAAAGCAAAAGGTGCAATGAGAGATGCTTTAAGTATTCTAGACCAGGTCTTATCTTTCGATAAGGATGAATTTTTACTAAAAGATGTAGAATTTATTCTGGGATCAGTAGATTTTGAAAAGATAGATAGGCTAGTAAAGAATATTATAATCAAGGATCAAAAAGAGAGTCTTAATGCTCTTATTAATATAAGAGTTGATGGAAAATCAAATATTGATATAGTTGATTCACTAACTAATTTTTATAGGGACCTTATGATTTTATGCGTAGGTCAGGATGAAAATAGTTTCGAAAACCAGGAAAGGCTTGAACTTTTAAACAAGAGGTTAGATGAAATTAATCTTTCTAGGATTTTAACAAGCCTTGATATCTTAAATGAATATTCTATTAAGATAAGCAATTCATCTAATACAGATATACTAGCCGAGGTTATGGTTCTAAGGCTTATAGACACTGTTGATATGAAAATACTTGAGTCAAGACTTGAAAGGCTTGAAAGAACAGAGAAATCAGATATAGTTGACACTGTTAATTCTATAATAGACAATAGATTAAAAAACTTATCTGTAAATTCTATAAGAGAAGAATCAAATCTAGAAAATCCTATAAACAGATTTGCTGAAAATGAAATAATTTCTGATCAAGATTTAAATAAATTAGATAAGATTATAGAAACTCAAGAAAAGCAAGTCGTTAAAGAACAGACTGTTAGAGCGGTTTCTAATAAAGACGATGTTAGTCTTGATCAAAATACAGTTGATAAGATTAGACAAATGATTGTTTCAACATCTGGGACAATGTTAAATACTTTGTTCAATGATGAAGGATTTAACTATTTGTATGATGGTAAAAATTTTACTTTAATAATTAAAGATGAATTCTATAGAATTTTTATTGAAACCAAAACTGACGATATCGGACAGAACCTATCATTTATTCTAAAAAATGACGTTAGTTTTAGTTTAATAACTGGAGAAGTAGAAAAGAAGAATAGTCAAAAAAATATTGTTAATGACAAAGAATTTAGTAATAGCAGTGAAGTAATAAAAAAATTAAAAGATATTTTTGCAGATGATTTAATAATAAAATAGGAGGAAATTATGGCAAGAAATTTTAGAGGCGGAATGCCAAACATGAACAACATGATGAAACAAGTTAAGAAGATGCAACAAGATATGGAAAAGGCTCAGCAGGAGCTTGAGGAAAAAGAATTTACTTCATCAGCTGGTGGCGGAGTAGTAGAAGCAACAGTTACTGGTAAAAAAGTAGTAACATCAATCAAAATTAATCCGGACGTAGTTGACCCTGAAGATGTGGAGATGCTTCAAGATTTAATAATGGTTGCTATTAATGATGCATCAAGTCAGGCTGATAAATTTAATGAAGAAAACATGGGTAAATTAACTGGTGGAATTAATATTCCTGGCTTAATGTAATGGCAATATTACCAGAATCATTAAACAACCTAATTGAACAATTTCAAAAATTACCAACCATAGGTAGGAAAAGTGCAGAAAGACTTGCCATGAGTATAGTTGACGAAGATGTAGAAAATGTTGAAGAATTTTCAAAATCTTTGATGGAGGTTAAGGAAAGAATCCATCATTGTAGTATTTGTGGCAATCTTACAGAAGAAGAAACTTGTAAAATATGTAGAGACTTTACAAGAGATGAAGAATACCTATGTATAGTTGAAGATGTAAGAAATCTGATAGCTATAGAAAAATCAGGTGCTTATAGGGGGAAATATCATGTTTTAGGTGGTCTAATATCACCTTCAGATGATATAAGCCCAGATAAGCTAAATATTGATAAGCTTCTAGAAAGGCTAGATAATGAAGATATAAAAGAGATAATCCTAGCCATATCTTCAACTATAGAGGGCGAGACAACTATCCTTTTCATAAGCAATTTGCTAAAAGGTAGGGATATTAAAATATCTAAAATAGCCCAAGGAATTCCAGTAGGATCCCATTTAGAATACTTTGATCAGCTTACCTTAGAAAGGGCACTGGAAGATAGGAGAGATGTTAGTGAATAAAATAAAGAGAATATTTTTTGTAATTTTACCTGTCCTATTTTTATCTGGATGTTTTTTTGGTAAAAATAAAGAATTAGATAAGGTAGAAAATGCAAAAAATGAAGTGATAGAAGTAGAAAAACGACCTATCACAAGTAATGTTAATATAAAATCAGCTAGCTTTGCTTCAGATATTATACTAGATAAATTAGCCAAAGAAGAAGATAAGTCTTATATTGTAACAAAAATCAATAATTACTCACAAATTGAGTCTCTAGATTTTGACGTAGCAGTAATCCCTGCTTATCAAGTGGTTGACTTATTTAACAAAACAAATGGAAATATAAAGCTTGCGGCAATTACAATGCTTAATAATATCCATATAATAAGTGATAAACAAATCAATAATCCAACAGAGATGGCTGGAAAGACAATTATGGTTCCTGAGTTAAATGAATCAATGAACAAACTCATAGATTCAAAATTAGGTTTTGCTAAAAGATTGATGAAGATAAGAACAG
>CAMEGY010000109.1 GCA_945916625.1 uncultured Anaerococcus sp. | reverse complement strand
CACCTCAATTTAATCTTCTACTTTGTACAGTATTTCTATAATGTTATACCATGTTTATAAGTAAATTAATCTAAATACATTAAACAAGTCACCTTTTAGAATACATTATATTATCCGGTACTGGGACTGGGACGGGACTAAAAATTTGAAAACGTCCTATAATTAGATGGATTTAGTGATACTCTAAAAAATAGAATATAGTATTTTGAATGGTTTGGGATATATCGTACGTTTGGAAAAGAAGAATGGGAGTAATCCCACAATTTATGGCTGACCGATGCAAAAGCATCGGTCATTTTCGAGACCATTCCTTGGTGGGTCTTCCAAAAGCCAGACGGGCTAGCACAAAACTAAGCGAATAAACTCGAAAAAAGTTTCTGAAAGGACTTATTAAATATTATTATCAAAATTCTATTTAGTTAATACACCTTTTGTCATATATGATAAATAACCAACCATGGCCTATTTAATTTCAGATATAAAGTATTATAATTAAGAATAAGGAGAACTAATTAAAACAATTATTTTAAATGCAAGTCTTAGAAAAAATTGGAATACAGCTCAACTCTTAAAATCAGCTAAAGAAGGCGCTATTTCAGCATGAGCAGACGTGGAATATATTGATCTTAATGATCTTAATTTCACCGGCTGCAGAGGCTGCATGTTATGTAAGAGAAAAGATGCAGAAAAATGCCGGTGCTAATGGAAAGATAATTTATATCCAATAATCGATAAGTTTTTTTCAGCTGATTCTTTAATTATAGGGACCTCTATTTACCTAGAAAGGCCTACAAGTGAATATTTTGCTTTTAAAGAAAAATTGCATTTTTCAGATTTATCATATGATGATTATAGCAATTATTTTAATGGAAGAGTAGATGTAGGTCTATTTGTTGCAATGAATGCTACAGAAGTATTTTATAATAAACTATACAAAGATAAGTTTGTGATATACGCAAAAGAACTTGAGATGTTAAATGGTGAAATAACCTTATATCCATCTTATAATACGTTGCAAGTAAAAGACTATTTTAAATTTAATATGGGAAGTTTCGACGAAAGCCAAAAAAATTATATCATAGCAAATATTTTTCTAAGAACTTAAAAATGCTTACGATATTGGAAAGAAATTAAGTCAATAATGATTTTATAAACGATATGGAATTGGCTTTGACTCGGCCCTTGCCATATTCATTTCCTAAACCAGCTGCAACTCAATCCCAAGGACCATTTTAAACGGAATTTTGGGCTGTGCATATATAATTTAATATAAAATAGTTCATTAATACTTGAAATTTTAATAAGATAAAATTCTGGTACAGTAAAATCAACTAAAATATTATACTCGAAACTACCATGATACAATTTAATTTAAGACCTACATGAATAAGTGGATTGTATATGAAAAAGACTTTTAAAAAAATTATTAAAGCATACCCTTATCCTTATTCTTCTTGCGATTGTAAGTGGATATGGGAAAATAACTTATAAAAGTATATAGAGTTAGTTATGGCATAGAAGACCTCAATCTTACAAATGGATTGAGGTTTTTTGTATTTGTATACATTATAAATAATGAGTCCTTTATATCCTTATTGACTATCTAATAAATTGTCAGGCTTATAAAAGCTATGAATATAAGCAAAATTTTTCAAAATACTCCATATGACCATTGACAAGGATAAGAAATAACTTATAATATTAGTATGTTAGAATAGTCTAAAGTTATAATAAAAGGAGATGAGTACAATCGATCAAGAACACAAGAATCGTATAGAAAGCCAGGCAGAGCTTTTGAAGGCCCTAGCCAATCCAGTTAGGCTCTGTCTTTTGGAGAAACTTATTGAGGAGGGGGAGACTTCTGTGACAGACATTACTTCATGTATGGATGTGACCCAGTCTGCCATATCCCAGCACCTTCGCAGGCTAAAAGACATGGACATTGTCGAATGCCGTAAAGATGAAAACCGAAACTATTATTCGTGCAAAAGGGAAGATGTGCGCAAGATTATAATGTGCCTAAAGGAGAATGTATAGATGAGAATTGTTGTTATTGGTGGGGTTGCAGGTGGTGCAACTGCCATTGCCCGATTGAGACGTTTAGATGAGCATGCGGAGATAATCCTCCTGGAGCGTGGTAAGCACGTGAGTTTTGCTAACTGTGGACTTCCATATTATGTAGGAGACGTTATTGAGGACAGGGAAGCTCTCTTTGTGACTACAGCTGAAGATATCCGAAAAAAATACAGGGTTGATATTCGTGTCCAAAACGAAGTTACAAAGATTGTTCCAGAGGAGAAAAAACTCCAAGTTGCCAACCACGCTACAGGTGAAAACTATGAATTAGAATATGATAAACTCCTTATTTCTACTGGTTCCCACCCCTTTGTTCCAGAGGCTGAAGGAATTAATAGTGAAAATGTCTTTACCCTCTGGGATATTCCAGATGTAGATGCAATTACAGCTTATATCAAGGAAAATAATCCCCAAAAAGCAGCAGTAATTGGTGGAGGATTTATAGGTCTGGAGATGGCAGAAAACTTAGTAGAATTAGGCATTGAAACCACTCTGGTAGAGATGGCAGACCAAGTTATGCCACCACTAGACAAGGATATGGCCCGACTAGTTGAAAATCATTTAGTTGCCAAGGGAATTAAGCTAATGCTTGGAGAGGGGTTTGAATCTATAGAAAATGGAGGAAGGTCAGTAAAATTAAGCTCTGGCAAGTCTATACAGACAGATTTAGTTATTATGTCCATTGGAGTTCGTCCAAATAGTGAACTTGCCAAGGATGCAGGACTTAAGCTGACAAAGCGTGGCCATATCAAGGTCAACGATACCATGCAGACCTCAGACCTTGACATCTATGCTATAGGAGATGTTATTGCTGTCAAAGACTTCGTTACTGGTGAAGAAACTGCTATTCCTTTGGCTGGACCTGCCAATAAACAAGGTCGTGAAGTAGCAGCAAATATTTTAGGCACTGACCAAGTAGCTTACCAAGGAACCATTGGAACTAGCGTAGCAAAGGTCTTTGACCTGACAGTAGCATCAGCTGGTCTAAATGAAAAAACTCTAGCTCGCCTTGGAAAAAAATACAAAAAAGATTACTTTGTAACGCTAATCCATCCAATGAGCCACGCTGGTTATTATCCAGGAGCAAGTCCACTTACCTTAAAGCTCATCTTCGGAGCAGATGGGAAGGTCCTTGGTGGACAAATTGTGGGCTATGATGGCGTAGACAAGCGTATTGATACCATTGCAACCACTATCCACTTCAAGGGGAATGTTGATGACCTAAGTAAGCTAGAGCTTGCCTATGCCCCACCTTATTCATCTGCCAAAGACCCAGTAAACTTTGCAGGTTTTACAGCTCGTAATATCCTAGAGGGTTTAGCAGATCCTGTGGCCTACCAAGAATATGAGGAGAATCGTGATAAGTATACCTTGCTTGATGTTCGTGAGGACATAGAAACCATTGCAGGAACCATTCCTAATGCTGTCAAAATTCCATTGACAGAGTTGAGAAGTCGCCTAGGAGAATTGGACAAGGATAAGCACTACCTTGCCTATTGTGCTGTAGGAATCAGAGGCTATATAGCTGAGAGAATCCTAAAGGCTTATGGCTATAAAGTATCATATCTTATGGGAAGCTACCATACCTATCAGGATCTGACTGCTACTTCAAGCCCTGGGCATACAAGCCCCCAATCTACTGAACAAGACAAGTTTGTTTCCGAAGATGAGCCGTCAAATCATACTGACATTTCTGAAATGCAAGTTCTAAATGTTTGCGGATTGAGCTGTCCTGGTCCCATTGTTCAAGTTGCTAAGGCCATGGAAGATTTGGAAGATGGCCAAAAACTCAAAGTTACAGCAACCGACCCTGGCTTTACCAGAGATGTGGGATCCTGGGCAGAAAGTACGGGCAACCAGCTCATAAGTACCGAGGATAACAAGGGAACCTTTACTGCAGTCCTTAAAAAGGGAAATGAGGTGCCGGGAAAGCCTGATATGCCGACAGTGGCAAAAGAAGCTCCTAGCAAAGAAAAGACCATGATTATCTTTGACGGTGACCTAGACAAGGCTATTGCCTCATTTATCATAGCCACAGGAGCGGCTGCCATGGGCAACAAGGTCCACATGTTCTTTACCTTCTGGGGTCTTTCCATACTCAGAAAGGAAAATCCTCCAATAACTGACAAGAGCTTCATG
>CAMEGY010000108.1 GCA_945916625.1 uncultured Anaerococcus sp. | reverse complement strand
GATGATCCTGATTTTACAGAAAAAGAAACCTATGATTTAATAGGGAAAGATAATAGATTTGTTCTTAGCCTTAATAAGTACAAAAAATGAGAGGGTTTTTCTTTAAAGAAGTTAAAAATTAATAAAAAATAGCCTGGCCTAGATGATCTTTGTCCGGGCTAAATTTTTGAAATGAATAAGTTGGTTAAATGGAAGTTTTTAATAAATGATTAGAGTAGTTCACGTACTAGGAGACTTGTCTACTGGCGGTGTAGAAAGTTTTGTTATGGAAATTTATAGGAAAATTGATAAGACTAAGATTCAATTTGATTTTTTAGTACATAATTTAGAAAATGATGCTTACCGCGAGGAAATAGAAGAACTTGGCGGAAGGATTTTTATTTTGGATAGGCTAAATTTTCTAAAACCCTTAAAGTACATAAGGGATTTGGATAAGATTTTAGAAAATCACAAAGAAATTTCTATCCTTCATTGCCACTTTAGGGGGACAGAAGCTATCATCCTCAAGGAAGCTAAAAAACACGGGATTATAACAATTTCTCACAACCACGGCGCTCAAAAATATTCTAAGGTTAAAAGCCTTGTAAGAAGAATTTTCAAAAAAGATGTGTTAAAATATTCAGATATAAAGCTTGCTTGTTCAGAAAAAGCTGGAACTGATTTTTATGGCAGTGGTCTTATAAAAAGATTAATAATGGGATAGACCTTAAAAAATACAAGTTTGATGGAGACGTTCTTCAAAAAACAAGAAGGGAATTAAAGCTTGAAGAAAAGTGTGTCCTAATAAATGTAGGAAGTCTATCAGATATAAAAAACCAAGATTTTTTAATCCGCCTTATGCCAGATTTGTTAGAGAAAAATCCTGACATTAGGCTACTTTTAGTAGGTGACGGTCCTTTAAAAAGTGACCTTGAAAATTTATGCAAAGACCTTAAAATATCTGACCAAGTGATTTTTCTAGGAAATTCTGATAGGGTAAACGAACTACTTATGGCTGCAGATGTATTTTTATTTCCCTCAAAAAGAGAAGGCCTAGGAATTTCCGCTATTGAAGCCCAGGCAACTGACCTAGTTAGCTTACTTTCTACTAATGTACCAAGAGATACTGGTATTAGCGAAAGAGGAAGATTTATTTCTTTGGATAAAGATAAGTGGATTGATGAAATCCTTTATTATAAAGGAAGTATACGAAAAAATGTCATAGAAGATATAAGAAGAAAAGGCTATGATGTTGAAACTAGTGTTAAAGAGCTTTCCAATATATATCTTCACTTGCTTAAATAAATTTATCCTTAAAAAATAAATATTGTATTTCTAAAATGAGTCTGGCCCTGGCTGGACTCTTCTTTTTATAGCAAATTTCGATTTTTTAGGGCTTTTGAAGTATGATAAGAGAAGAAATATTTATAGGAGATACTAAATGACTGAGAGAAAACCTTATTATATTACAACACCAATTTATTACCCAAATTCAAACTTACATATAGGAAATACCTATACTTCAATAATTGCGGATGTTTTAAAAAGATATAAGACCCTACAAGGCTATGATGCCTACCTTGTTACAGGTACTGATGAGCATGGGCAAAAGATTATGGAATCTGCTCACGCCCATGGCAAAGAGCCTCAAGAATTTGTAGACAAAATCGCAGGTGAAACCATCAAATTATGGGAAAAGCTTGATATAGAATACGATACTTTTATAAGATCTACTGAAAAACAGCACGAGAAAGACGTTGTTGATATTTTCAACAAGCTTTATGAAAGGGGCGATATTTATAAGGGAGAATACAAGGGATATTACTGCACACCTTGTGAAACTTTCTGGACTGAAAGTCAGTTAGTAGACGGCAAATGTCCGGATTGTGGCAGGGATGTAGAATACCAAGAAGAAGAAACTTATTTCTTTAGATTATCCAAATATGCAGACAAACTCAAAGAATTATTCAAAGACCGTCCAGAATTCCTAGAGCCTGCCTTTAGGCAAAAGGAAATGCTAAATAACTTTATCAACAAGGGGCTTTCAGACCTTTCTGTGACAAGGACTTCCTTTGATTGGGGAGTGGATGTGCCATTTGATAATAAGCATGTGGTTTATGTGTGGATTGATGCACTTTCTTGCTATCTTTCTGCTATTGGATATGGCGATGATAAGGAGAAATTTGAGAAATACTGGCCAGCTAGTGTTCATTTAATCGGTAAGGATATTGTGAGATTCCATACTATTATTTGGCCTGCACTTCTTATGGCCCTTGATATGCCGCTTCCAGAAAAAGTTTTTGCTCACGGTTGGATCTTGTTTGAAAATGACAAGATGAGTAAGTCAAAGGGCAATATCATGTATCCAGAACCACTGGTAGAACTTTATGGCAATGATGCCCTTAAATATTTTATGCTTAGGGAATTTAACTTCGGTTCTGATGGAGATTTTTCTTCAAAGAAATTTATGGAAAGATATAATTCAGACCTAGTAAATGATCTTGGTAACCTTGTTTCAAGGACAACATCAATGATTTCTAAATATAACGGTGGTCTAATTGAAAAGGGAACTGAAGAAGGCGAATATGATGATGAATTAATCGCACTTGCCAAAGAAACTTACACAAGATTTACAGAACTAATGGATGATTTCAAATTCAATGAGGCCTTAGAAGCCGTTTGGAAATTAATCCGTCGTGCAAATAAATATGTAGACGAAACTGAGCCTTGGATTTTAGGTCGTGATGAGGAAAATCTTCCAAGACTAAACAGAGTCTTATACAATCTTGCAGAGACACTAAGGATTGTTGCCCAACTTATTGAGCCAACAATGAAGGATACTACAAAAATTATCCTAGAAAAACTTGGTACAGATAACAAGGGTTTTGAATCAGCTAAGGAATTTGGACTTCTTGAAGAAGGGGCTAAAGTTTCTAAAGGGAAAAACCTCTTTGATAGGCTAGATGTAGAAGAAGAATTAGTTAAACTTCACGATAAAAACAACGCTTTAATCCAAGAAAGATTAGCTGACAAAAAGGAAGAAGAAAAAGAAGTGGAAGATTCTTCTAAGCCAGAAATTGCCTTTGAAGATTTCACAAAGATAGATCTCGTTGTAGGTAAAATCTTAGAAGCAAGCGAACATCCAAATGCTGATAAGCTCTTAGTTTTCAAGGTTGACATTGGAACTGAAACAAGAACAATCGTATCAGGAATCAAGAAATGGTATAAGGCAGAAGAGCTGGTTGGCAAAAATGTAATCGTGGTCAAAAACCTTGCCCCAAGAAAGATGCGTGGAATAGAGTCCCAAGGCATGCTCCTTGCAGCAGACTTCGAAGACGACCTAACAATGCTTTCAACCCTTTCTGATATCAAACCAGGAAGCGTGGTTTCTTAATGAAATTAATTGATTCACACGCCCACTTAACAAGCGAAGAATTCAATGAAGACAGGCTCTTTATCCTAAGAGACCTGTCTAATTTCTCTATAGAAGCTGTCATAAATCCCGGAACTAATCTCGTAAACTCTAGGGAGAATGTGAGACTTGCCAAAGAATTTCCTAACTTTTTTGCCCAAGTTGGAATCCACCCTTCAGATGTGGATAAAATGGGAGAAAATGATCTCGCTGAGATTGAGATTCTCGCAAAAGATGCGGTTGCAATCGGAGAAATTGGACTAGATTATTACTGGACAACAGAAACTAAAGAGCTTCAAAAAGAAGTTTTTATTAACCAACTTGAAATGGCAAGGAGGCTAGGAAAGCCTGTTGTAATTCACAATAGAGAAGCAACCGAAGATATAATTGATATTTTAAAAGACTACACAGACTTAAAGGTTCAAATCCATTGCTTTTCGACAGATGAAAAATCTCTTAAAACCTTTATGGATTGGGGTTTTTATATATCAATCGGCGGAGTTGTAACCTATGGCAATGGACTAAACGAAAAGCAGGCTGCAGCCCTTGTCCCAATTGAAAGACTCATGCTTGAGACAGATAGCCCATATCTTACTCCAGATCCTTATAGGGGAATGAGAAATGACCCTCGTAAGATTATAGAAGTTGCGAGGAAGATTGCAGAAATTAGAGGAATGAAGCTATCGAAAGTTGCTAAATGGACGACTAGAAACGCCAGGGAGTTTTTTGACCTATGATAAAAGAAACAATTGTAGTAGAGGGAAAAGACGATATAGCTAATGTCAAAAGGGCAGTAGAATGCGAAATGATAGCGACAAACGGTCTTGCCTTTGGCAAAGATTTGATAGCAAGGCTAGTAGAGATAAATGA
>CAMEGY010000107.1 GCA_945916625.1 uncultured Anaerococcus sp. | reverse complement strand
CAGGACTGGCGAAACCTATCTGAGAAGTGAAAAAATCCCAGAAAGGGGCCTAAGACTAATTGTCCATATCCTAATATTTAATGATAGGGGAGAGCTTTTGATCCAGCATAGGGCAGACCATAAGAAAATGGGAGGGCTTTGGGATATAAGTTGTGGAGGTGCTTGCCAGGCTGGTGAAGATTCACAAGATGGAGCAAGTCGTGAGCTTAAAGAAGAGCTTGGAATAGATATTGATCTTGCTAATATAAGACCAATTCTAACAGCAAATTTCGACCAAGGTTTTGATGACTTTTATGTTTTAAGAAAAAATATAGCAATAAAAGACCTAATATTGCAAGAGGAAGAAGTCATAGACGCCCGCTGGGCAAGTCGTGAGGATGTATTTAAAATGCACGCAAATGGACATTTCGTCCACTACAAAGAGTCTTTTATCTCTTTACTTTTCGACCTAAATGATGATCCTAAATTTTTGGAAATGTAAATAAAAAATCGTCCTCTAGCTAGGCTAGGGACGATTCTAAAATGCTAAGAAATCTTAGGCATTAAGTTGCTCAAGTAGGTAATCAGGATCCATACCATGAACCATGCAAGCTTCTTCGAGAGTTTCGTAAAGGGCTGTTGGACAAGCAATGCAACCCATTCCGCTCATCATAAGAGTGTTGATAGATTCTGGTTTAGCTTGGATTATATCGCCAATTATCATATCACGAGTGATAGTAACTTTATCTTTATTTTTAGTATTTTCGGTCATATTAAACCCTCTCTTTCTAGTAATATTTTACTATAAAAGGTAAAATAATCAAAGTAAATTACTAGGATATAGGAGAAATGATGGAAAATAGTGAACTTTTAGCTAAAAAACAAGAAGAATTACAAGTTATAAATAAAAAAATAAATGAAGGACTTAAGCCGAGTTTTTTACAAATCTTTATAAAACCTTTTGGAATGGGGATTTTTGGATTTATCCTTGCGCTAATCCTTAATTTTTCAGATAGCCAAAAGATTGGTGTAGTATTTGTGTTTTATTTTTTGTCCTTATTTTTCTTTACCATAAGAGATAAGAAAAAAATCGAAAAAGAAAAAGAAAGGCTCATAGCAAAAAGGCTTGAAATACAAAAAGAGATTGTAAAATTAATGAGAGAAGTTAAAAATGAGAGAAGTTAAGTATAGCAAATCAGAAGAAATTTTAAATATAGTAAGTCACATTATAGGATTTATCCTAAGCATAATATTTTTTACACCTATTTTGATATCATCTTATAAAAAGGGAGATATGGTTGTCTTTATGGCCTGGCTAATTTATTTCATAGCCCTTGCCCTTATGTTTTTGGCGTCTAGTCTCTATCATTCTATGAGAGATCCCCTTCTTCGTACTATTTTTAGGGCAATCGACCACGGAGTGATCTACCTTACAATTGCTGGTTCCTACACTCCAGTAATCTTAATTGGTCTTAGGTCAAATTTTGCGATTATTATTTTTGTCATAATTTGGATCTTAGCTCTTGCGGGTATTGCAATGAATATTATTGCTTTTTCAATGGGTAAGGAAAATAATATCAAAAAAGCTTCCATGATCATATACATGCTAATGGGCTGGATGTCAGTACTTTTACTTTATCAAATCTATGTACACATAGGTATGTCTTATATTTTGAGTTTGGTTGTCGGAGGTCTTCTTTATACAGTAGGAGCAGTTTTTTACTCTATCAGAAAAATCCCCTACAATCACGCAATATGGCATATTTTCATCCTTTTTGCAGCATTTACCATGTTTTATGGCAATGTAAAATTTCTTGGATGATTGAAAGTTAAAAACAAATAAGTATAGTATTAGCAGTCGAGTATGTAGACTGCTAATTTTTTTGAAAATAATTTATGGGAGGATTAGCCAATGAGAAAAGAATTTAAGGCGGAAGCCAAAAAAGTTATGGATCTTATGATTCATTCGATTTATACAAACAAGGAAATATTTTTAAGAGAGCTTGTTTCAAATGCCTCAGATGCACTGGATAAGTTGTATTACGAAGACTTAAGGTCTGATAAAACTACAAACAAGGAAGACTATTTTATAGAAATCATCCCTAATAAGGAAGAAAGAACCCTTACAATCAGGGATACTGGGATAGGAATGGATGCGACCGACCTAGAAGAAAACCTAGGAACTATTGCAAAATCTGGTACAGAAGCCTTTAGAAATTCAGTTGAATCGTCAGACATAAAAGATTTGATAGGACAATTTGGGGTTGGCTTTTACTCAGCCTTCATGGTTGCTGAAAAAATCGAAGTCCTATCCAAAAAACACGGAAGCAAAAATGCCTACAAATGGGTAAGTGAAAATGCTGATGGCTTTGAAATAATGGACGCAAGCAAGGCAACTACAGGCACAGACATCATCCTACACCTAAGAGAAAATACAGAAGATGAAAATTATGATACCTATCTTGATCAAAATACAATTAGGGGATTAATCAAAAAATATTCAAACTACATCAGATATCCAATCAAGATGCTTATTACAAAGACAAAAATCAAGGAAGGCTCAGACGAAGAAAACCCAGAATATGAAGATTATAAGGACTATAGTGTCCTAAATTCAGATAAACCAATCTGGAAGGAAGATAAGAAAAATCTTACGGATGACGACTATATAAATTTCTACCAAGAAAGTCACTTTGGCTTTGATAAGCCACTTTCATGGATTGATTTTAATGTAGAAGGACTTGTAGAATTCAAATCCCTACTCTATATACCAGAAAAAGCTCCATTTGATTATTATTCAAAAGATAGAAAGATTGGCTTAGAACTTTATTCACACGGAGTTAAAATCATGGACTCTTGCGATGAAATCCTTGATGACGCCTATTCTTTTGTCAAGGGTGTGGTAGAATCTGATGATCTCACCCTAAATATATCAAGAGAAACCCTCCAACAAAATAGGCAGCTAAGGGTAATTTCTAAGCAAATCAACAAGAAAATCAACTCCCACCTAAAGGAAATGATGGAGAAAAATAGGGAAGATTACGAGAAATTCTACAAAGAATTTGCTGACTCCATCAAGGTTTCAATCTACGAATCCTATGGGGCAAACAAGGAAGATTTACAAGACCTATTACTATTCTATTCCAGAAATGAAGAAAAACTTATTAGCCTAAAAGAATATAAGGAAAAGGCCCCATCAACAGAAGAATTTATCTACTACGGTACAGGCGAATCTCTTGATAAAATCAAGGCTTCACCAGCCCTAAAAATGGTCGAAGAAGATAAGGACGTTCTACTCTTAGATAAGGCCCTAGATGAATTTTTAATCAAGATGTTAGTAGAATACGACGGCCTCAAATTCAAGTCAATCACAGCAGAAGATGAAAGCGAAGAAGATAAGGAAGATAGCGAATTAATCAACTTTATCAAAGAAAACATGCCAGAAGATGTGGTAGGGGTAAGCTTCACAGACAAATTAGAAGACGTTCCAAGCCTAATTAAAGAACGTGGCGAAGTCTCAATAGAGATGGAAAAAAACCTAAAAAACCAACCAAACGCCTTCGGCATCAAAGCGGAAAAAATCCTAGAAATCTCAACAAAAACAAAAGCCTATCAACTTCTAGAAGAAGCCTTTAAGGATGATAAAGACAAGGCAAAAATGATAGCAGGACTACTCTTAGACCAAGCAAGACTCATAGAAGGTCTAGAAATCGAAGACCCAGTAGAATATGCTAAAAATATTTGGAAGTTAATTTAATAAATAATTTAAGGAAAGTACGGATATTCTGTGCTTTCTTTTTTATCATAATCGTATAAATATTATATTTATGATATAATTATTAAATAAGCAAGAACCTATATGAGGAAAAAATGTGTTAATATAATTTTCATCCTGAAAAGCTGGGACTTAAAAAGATTACGTAAAGTGGATTTTATGAATTATTCTAAATCTCAGAGTTTTAAGAAGGTCTTAAGTATTTTCTTTTGTGCGATTTTAGTATCCTTCATGTTTTTGATAACAGGCTGCGAGAAAGAGTCTGTATTGCAGAAGGAAGAGTACGAGATCGAATTTCCTTTGGATGATAAAGAGTATCCTAAAAATAATCTTATTATGTTTAACAATAAATCTTATCCTCTAGATCTAGTAGGTGAGTCAAATAGGGATTCTGAAATTGAAATTAAGATGGACCAAGATAGCGATCTTCTTGAGATTATTTTTCCTCAATATTTTCCCATTAATTATTGGAGCCTTTATGAAAAAGAATATTTGAATTTGATTTCTTA
>CAMEGY010000106.1 GCA_945916625.1 uncultured Anaerococcus sp. | reverse complement strand
TTTAAACTCCTTTTATAAACTAATTTTTTTTATATGAAAATAATGGCTGCATCTAGGTTAAAGTTTACGAACCTTTGTAAAAATACACCAAAAATTATGGCCAAGGTTGAAATAATATCATTTCTAGCATCTAGCATGACGCCGAGGTTAAGGTCAGAATCTAATTCTTTATATAAACTACTATTAAGGTAATATATATAAACTTTTATAAGGATCCCGGCAAAAAGGATAACAAATGATAAGAAATTAAGTCCATTTGGGTTCCTATCATTAAAGCTTTTTGCAGAGTTTATAAAAAGCATAAGCCCCACATACATTATCACGATTGATACCAAAAGGGCAACCACATATTCCAGCCTACCATGGCCAAAAGGATGCTCTTCATCTGCAGGTTTTTTTGAAAAATTAGATCCCACAAGTGCCATAATAGACACTACTGAATCTGATAGGTTATTAAAAGCGTCATTTAAAATCGCTGTAGATTTTGTAAATAGACCTAAAAATATTTTAGAAAGGAAAAGCATTACGTTCATTACTATTCCCATCACTGAAGATAGACTTATTAGATTGAGTCTAACCTCATGGTCTTCTATATTTTTGTAATCTTTTACAAATTTTTTCGCCAAAAAATTAAACAATTATTCGTCCTCACCTATTTTTTCAAGCTTTCTAGTTTGGTCTTCTGCTATAAGAGAATTTATCATATCTTCTATATCTCCATTTAGAAAGTCATCTAATTGATAAACAGTTTTATTTATCCTGTGGTCCGTAATCCTTCCTTGAGGGAAATTGTAAGTCCTAATTCTTTCAGACCTATCACCTGTACCTACCTGGCTTTTTCTGTTATCAGCAATTTCCTTATTTCTTTTTTCTTCTTCAAGTTCATAAAGTCTTGCTCTTAAGACTCTCATAGCCTTATCTTTGTTTTTGATTTGGCTTTTTTCATCTTGGATGGCGACTACAAGGCCTGTTGGTATATGAGTAAGTCTTACCGCAGAGTCTGTTGTGTTTACGGATTGGCCACCGTTACCACTAGACCTATAAACATCTACCCTAATATCATTTGGATCTATATGAAGCTCAACTTCATCTACTTCAGGTAAAACTGCGACAGTGGCCGTGGAAGTATGAATTCTACCACCTGATTCAGTTTCAGGGACCCTTTGGACCCTGTGAACACCAGATTCATATTTAAGTTTAGAATAAGCGCCTTCTCCTCTTACAACAAAGGTCGCATCCTTTATACCACCTACACCTTGGCTATTCACTTCTATATCCTCAGTCTTAAATCCAGACTTGTCTGCGTACATATTGTACATCCTGTAAAGATCGCCAGCAAAAAGTCCAGCCTCATCACCACCTGCACCTGGTCTTATCTCAACAATTACGTCTCTTTCATCATTAGGATCTTTTGGTATTAGGAGAATCTGCATCTCATTTTTAAATACATCAAGATTATTTTTATTTTCATCAATCTCTTCTTTTAGCATATCAATCATGTCTTGATCTTCTGCTTCACCCAGAAGCTCTTGGTTTTCTGCTATTGTATCTTCAGCATTTTTTATCTCTTCATATTTTTCCACAATTGGTTTAAGAGAGTTATACTCTTTAGATACCTTTCTAAACTGGTCCATATCAGCTAGTATAGCGGGATCAGCAAGTTTTAATTCTAATTGTTTGTAATTATCTCTAACATGCTCTAAATTTTCAAACATATTTTATCCTTTCTGTGCAATAATAAACCTATCAAAATCATTAAAATCTCTTAGATTTATGATACTTTTAAATCCTTGTTCTTTAAGTAGTCTATTTAAAATTTCTTTTTGATCATAGCCTATCTCAAAAATCAAGTGGCCTCCATCATTGAGGTAAGCTGGTGCTTGCTTTATGATTTTCTTATAAAATATAAGCCCATCTTCACCACCATATAAGGCTGACTTTGGCTCAAAATATAATTCTTTTTCTAATTTTTCATAATCTTCTTTGTTTATATAGGGTGGATTTGATATAATAAGTTCAAATTTACCGTCAATATTATCAAATAAGTCTGAATTAATAAAATCGACATTTGAGACATTAGTAATTTCCTTATTTTCTCTAGCAAGGCTTAGGGCCTTATCTTCTATGTCAGAACCTGTCACAAAAGAATTTTTGATATTTTTCC
This sequence comes from uncultured Anaerococcus sp., assembly GCA_945916625.1. Next base: position 2,118 of record CAMEGY010000106.1, on the reverse strand, counting down.
CAAGGCTAAGCGCGATTGCACCCGTGCCCGTACCAATGTCCAATATCTTATCTTTTTTCATAGTCGAATTTATTATATAATCAACTATAATTTCTGTCTCAAATCTTGGAATCAGGGCTCTTTCATCTACTTTAAGCCTGAGATTATAAAATTCCCATTCTCCTATGGCATATTGGAGAGGATAGGCCTTCTTTCTCTTATTTATTATATCATTTAATCTATGACTTTGCTCGCTATTTAATTCTAATTCTTGGTTTAATAAGATATAGGATTTATTTTTGCCTAAGATATAGGTTAGGGCTATCAAAGTCGTATCATAATCTATTTTTAAAAAGTCTGATATTTTCATTATTTTACACAAAAATAAGGTAAGTTGCCTTACCTTATTATCTTTCATACTATTATTTTCTACCGTATTTTTTGTTAAATCTTTCTACCTTACCACCACGTTCAGCAGTTCTTTGTTTACCAGAGTAGAATGGGTGACAATTGTTGCAAACTTCTACTTTGATTTCTTCTTCTGTTGAACCTACAGTAAACTCGTTGCCACATGACATACAAGTAACTTTGGCTTGGTGATATTCTGGATGTAATTCTTTATTCATAATTCACCTCTATTTTCCATTTCAATAAGCAATATAAATTATACCTGCTTTGTATTTTTAATTCAAGTTATTTAAGTGATGAATTTATCAAATCTATAAATTGTTCATTAGATTTAGTTCTTTTCATCCAATCTATTAGCTCAACTATTGATTCTGTTGTATTTAAGTCTGATTTTCTTAGTTTAAATACAGCATCCATTTCTTTTTTAGAAAGGAGTAGGTCGTCTCGTCTTGTTGAAGACTTTTCGATGTTGATTGCTGGGAATATCCTTCTATTCGAAAGTCTCCTGTCTAGGTGGATTTCCATATTGCCTGTACCCTTAAATTCTTCAAATATCATATCATCCATTCTTGAACCAGTATCTACTAAGGCAGTTGCAAGAATTGTAAGAGACCCACCATGTTCAATATTTCTAGCAGCCCCAAAGAATTGTTTTGGACCTACCAAGGCCAGCGGATCAAGCCCCCCTGACAAGGTTCTTCCTGACTGAGGAGTCATTATGTTATAGGCTCTAGCAAGCCTTGTTATTGAGTCAAGAAGAATTACTACATCTTTTTTCTCTTCTACAAATCTTTTTGCTCTTTCTAAAACCATTTCAGCTATATCTATGTGATTTTGTGGAGGCATATCGAAAGTTGAGGCGGCAACTTCTGTCCTCATTAGAACATTCTCAGGATCCCTATATTCATTTACATACCTAATAAAATCTGTGACCTCTTCTGGTCTTTCATCTATTAAAAGAACTATAATCTTAAGGTCATCGTAGTTTTTTTCGAGGGATCTTTCAATTTCTTTTATAAGTGTAGTTTTTCCAGCCTTAGGTTGGGAAACAATTAGTCCTCTCTGTCCTCTGCCAATAGGACTTATAACATCAATTATCCTTCCTGATATATTTTTCGAGTCGGTTTCAACACTTATCCTTTGATTTGGATATATTGGAGTCAAATCTTCAAATAAGTCTCTATTAAAGGCATCACCAGGTTTTATACCATTGACTGTGGATACGAAAATAAGCGGTGAAAATTTGTCTTTATCGTGTTTTTCTCTTGCAATTCCCTCTATATAATCACCAGTTTTTAACCTAAACATCTTTATTTGCTTAGGTGGTACATAGATATCGTCATCACCTGATTCATAAAGTTGGGTTCTTAAAAATCCAAAGCCATCAGGAAGAATTTCAAGGATGCCATCGCAATCAAATTTTGCTCCTAGATCATTTTCCCTAGCTTCTTTACTTTCTTCATCTTTACTTTTTTCTTCTTCGATAATTAGTTTTATTAATTCATCTTTTCTATATTTACTAATTGACTCAATCCCTAAATCTTTTGCGATTTCTCTTAGTTCAACTAGTTTTTTATCTTTTAAATTATCCATAATAAATACACTAAAGGGGCTGTTGCATAATGAATAAATCGTCCCAATATCACTAGAGGAACGATAGCTATTCACAATTTGCAGCAGCCCCTTTGCTTAATATATTATTTAGCGCTATTTTCGCTACCAAACATATCT
>CAMEGY010000105.1 GCA_945916625.1 uncultured Anaerococcus sp. | reverse complement strand
CCCATGCGGGGTTGCTATAGGCGAGACTGTATTTGAAGCCTACACTAGGGCCTTTGAAGCAGATCCTGTGTCAATCTTTGGTGGCATAATTGCAATAAACGGGACAATCGATAAGGCTACTGCAGAAAAAATGAACGAAATTTTCCTAGAAATCGTCCTAGCCTACGATTATGAAGATGAAGCCCTTGAGATTTTGAAACAAAAGAAAAATATAAGACTATATAAGATTCCGGAAAAAACCAAGGAAAATGGCAAGCTAATAAAATCTGTTAGGGGCGGTATCCTAGTCCAAAATTATGACGATAGGGTCTATGACAAGCTCGAAACTGCTACAGAAAGAAAACCTAGCGGGGATGAACTTAAAGACCTATTATTTGCCTATAAGGTTGTTAAACACGTCAAATCAAATGCAATCCTCATTGCCAAAGACGGTCAAACTCTAGGAGTTGGAGCAGGTCAAATGAATAGGGTAGGAGCAGTTGAAATAGCAATAAAACAAGCAGGAGATAAGGCGAAGGGAGCTGTCCTTGCATCAGATGCCTTCTTCCCATTTAGGGACAGTGTTGACTTTGCTGCCAAATACGGAATCAGCGCAATTATCCAACCAGGTGGATCAATTCGTGATGAAGAATCAATCGAAGCTTGTGATGAAAATGGTATAGCCATGGTATTTACAGGCATGCGCCACTTTAAACATTAATATGAAAAGAGTACTAATAGTAGGAAATGGCGGCAGGGAGCATGCCATTTCTGATAAATTAAATAGGGAAGGCCACGAAATTTATATGCTGGGAGAAAATCCTGGCGTGTCCCGTTTTGGCACTTGCATTGATATAGAAGAAGAAAACTTATCCGATTTTTGCAAAGAAAAAGATATTGACCTTGTAATTATAGGACCAGAAGCCTATTTAGTAGATGGACTTACTGATAAATTAGAGCGAGCTGGAATTAGAGTTTTTGGTCCAAATAAAGACGCCGCCATTCTTGAAGGGTCAAAGGCCTTTGCTAAAGATTTTATGAAAAAATATGACATTCCAACAGCAGCCTACGAGAATTTTACAGATTTTAAAAAAGCTCTAGCCTATATCGAAAAATCTGACTTTCCACTTGTAATCAAGGCTGACGGTATTGCGGCAGGTAAGGGTGTAATAATTGCCCAAGACCTAAATGAAGGAAAAGCTGCCCTTGAAGAAATCATGGTCAATAAGAAATTCGCAGAAGCCGGTGCTTCTGTTGTGATTGAGGAATTCTTAGAAGGCGAAGAGTTTTCTCTATTAGCCTTTGTGTCAGGTGAAAAAATTGTGCCAATGAAGGTTGTCCAAGACCACAAGAGAGCCTTTGATAATGATAAGGGCCCAAATACAGGCGGTATGGGCGTTTATATGCCAATAAAAAATATCACATATTCTGATATAGAAGAAGCCATAGAAAAGGTACTAAAACCAACTGCCCTTGGGATGATTGAAGAAGAAAGAGTCTTTAAGGGAGTCCTTTTTGCAGGCCTTATGAAAACAAAGGATGGGATCAAAACCATTGAATACAACGTACGTTTTGGAGATCCTGAGACAGAACTAATAATGCTAGCTATGGAGTCTTCACTTTTTGATATAGCAAATAAAGTTATCGATGGGGAAGAATTTGAAATTAAGTGGAATGACAAGGCCTATATAGGTGTTGTCCTTGCCTCAAAGGGTTATCCAGAAGACTATGACAAGGGCTTTGAAATAGAGGGGCTTGATACTCTTGATTCAAAAATTTTCCATATGGGTACAAAAGAAGAGAACGACAATATTCTTACAAATGGCGGCAGGGTCCTAATAGTGTGCGGAGAGGGAGACAATCTTGCAGAAGCGAGAGATGCCGCTTATAGGGATGTTGAAAAAATTAAGTGCGAAAATCTTTTCTACAGAAAAGATATAGGACATTTATCTTTATAGAGGTGAATTAATGAAAACAGATTACGAAATTTCGCTAAGTGCGAGCAAAGAAAAAATAGAAGACGTTGCAGCTAAAATTGGTATATCGGAAGATAAGCTAATAAAATATGGGAACTATAAGGCAAAGATAAAAAGAGAAAAATTTGACAATTTATCTGAAAATCTAGTTCTAGTCACATCTATAAACCCAACCTCATCCGGAGAAGGTAAGTCAACTGTGACAGTAGGCCTATCCGACGGTCTAAATAAAATCGGCAAAAAATCTACAGTTGCCCTTAGAGAACCATCTTTTGGACCAGTTTTAGGTAGAAAAGGTGGAGCAACAGGCGGAGGCTATGCCCAAGTTGTGCCAATGGATGAGATTAACCTCCACTTTAATGGAGATTTCCACGCAATCACATCAGCTCACAATGCGATTATGGCAGTTATAAACAACCACATCTTCCAAGGAAATGAGCTAGGATTTAAAAAGGTAATGTTTAACTACGTCATGGACATGAACGAAAGAGCTCTTAGAAATATTAAAATCAACGCAAACAAAAAGGATGAGAGGGAATCTTCTTTTGATATTACAGTTGCAAGTGAAATCATGGCCATTCTTTGCCTAGCAGAAGACTTAGACGACCTAAGATCTAGAATTGGTGATATCCTTGTTGGTTATAATGAAAAAGATGAGCCAATTTTTGCAAAAGATTTGGATGTTGAAGGTGTTGTTGTAGCAATCCTAAAAGATGCTATGAATCCAAACCTAGTTCAAACATTAGAAAACAACCCTGCTATAATCCATGGAGGACCATTTGCAAACATTGCTCACGGCTGTAACTCAGTAATTGCAACAAAAACAGCCCTTAAATACTCTGATTATGTAATTACAGAGGCAGGTTTTGGAGCAGATTTAGGTGCTGAGAAGTTTTTAGACATCAAATGTAGGGTATCAGGTCTAAAACCAAAGGCAACTGTTGTAGTTGCAACAATCAAGGCCCTTAAGCTTCACGGCGGAGTAGATGAGGGAAATTTAAAAGAAGAAAACCTAGACGCTCTTAAAGAAGGGGTTAAAAACCTAGAAAAGCACGTGGAAAACATGAGAAAATACGACCTACCAGTAATAGTTGCCCTAAATGAATTTGTGACAGATACTGAAGCTGAAATTAAATTCATGGAAGAATGGGCAAAAGAATTTGGTGTAGAATTCTCCCTAACTCAAGTATGGGCAAAGGGTGGCGAAGGTGCAGTAGACCTTGCAGAAAAGCTTGTAAAACTTGTAGAAGGAAATGATAAAGAAATGAAACTTCTATATGAAGATAACCTATCCACAGAAGAGAAAATTAACACAATAGCCAAAGAAATCTACGGAGCAGCTAAGGTTAATTTCACCGATGAAGCAAGGGAAGTATTAGAAAAAATCGACTCTCTTGGCTATAGAGACTATCCAGTATGCATGGCCAAAACTCCAGCATCTCTTACTGATGATGGTAAAATAAAGGGCAGACCAGAAGGCTTTGAAATCACAGTTTCTGATATAAAAATCAATACAGGAGCAAGATTTATAGTTGCCTACTTAAACAAGGTCCTAACCATGCCAGGCCTACCAAAACATCCAAACGCTCTTGATATAGATGTTGACGAAAATGATAATATCATAAACTTATTCTAGAAATTAAGCGGGTTCGCCCGCTTTTTTTTGAAACATTTTTTGTGAAATCCTTTTTTTCTTTTTTTATTTGTTATATAATGAAGTTATCAAGATAAAGGAGGACAGTATGAAAAAGTTTTTATTAATTTGTGCCTTGGCTCTTGCTTTTACAGGATGCAATAAGGAAGCTAATTTAGATCATGGCGTAAAAATAAGCGAGGCTAAGACAGATGTAGATGTTGTTGAGTATTTTGGTGAAGAAAATAAATTGGACCTTGCTTACAATACTTATTCCCTAAAAGGACTCGACACAGAAAAGCTAGAGATGAAACTATTTTCTATAAAAGACGGGGAAGTTTCTGATCTTGTACAAGGACCTTTAAATGAAGCTAAAGAAAATTCTTTACTTGGCATTGGCTTTAATGAAGATTCTTATACCGTCTTTATGATAGATGGTGAGGAAGTAAAAGATGCGTCAAGCTTTAAGTCAGACTATTATATAGAAAAAGATTATTTTAACAAAACCTATTGGCTAGACCAAGGGGATATTAAGGATAAGGAATCAACTATCCTTTTTGTCGGTGTATCCAAGGATGATAAGGATATTGATATAAAAAATATCACAAAAGAAGACCTTAAAAAAATGAGCAAGGAAGATAAGGAACTAAAGATTTTAGCCTTTGAGCTTATCCTAGATAAAAAAGAAGAGTAAT
>CAMEGY010000104.1 GCA_945916625.1 uncultured Anaerococcus sp. | reverse complement strand
TTAGCTTAATCATTGCCTTACCAATTGGTGTGGATGGGTCATTTGATGCTGGATTGTTGCTTGAGATATTAATTACTGTTGTTAAACCAACTAAATCTATTATCTCGAAAGGTCCCTTTGGTGAGCCAGTTCCGATTTTCCAATCCATATCTATATCAACAGGATCTGCTACATCATTTCCGTAAAGAGATAAGCCTGCATCAATTAGTGGTACTAAGATTGAATTTAGGATATATCCTGGTTGTTCTTTTTTGACAATAGCTGGATACATTCCTATTGTCTTTGCAAATTCTATAACAGTCTCAAATGCTTCATCAGAAGTCCTATCGTGCCTCATAACTTCAGCAAGATTTTGTCTATGGATGTTGTTTGCAAAGTGTAAACTTAAGAACTTCTCTTCTCTACCAGTATACTCTCTAAACATAGAAGGAAGTAGGGTTGATGAGTTTGTTACTAGTATTGCCTCATCTTTTAAAAATGGAGCAATTTTTTCGTAGAAATCTTTCTTTTGTTCAACTACTTCTGCTATTGCTTCTATAACTAGGTCACTATCTCCAAAGGCTTCCTCTAAATCTGTTGTATAAGTGAATCCCTTGTATACTTTTTCGTTTAGTTCTTTAAGCTCTGCTATTTTTTCTGCTGTAATATCTTCTTTTGTGTTAAAAAATGACCTAGGGTAATTTGGATTTTCAGCTCCTATATAAGAAGGAGCAAGTTCAAGTTCTCCTTTATAAATTTCGTAAAGACGATCAACTCTTGGTTTGATTCTTTCTAGTGAATCTTCACGTCTTCCCCAAATTGTTACATCATATCCGTGGAAGGCTACTGCATAGGCAATTTGAGCCCCAAGAACTCCACCGCCAGCTATTGTTACTTTTTTTAGTGTCATAAATTATCTCCTTATTATAATAGATTTTCTACCAAACTTTATATAATATCTATACCCAATTTAGAATTTTTTATTTAAAACTTATATTATTTCTACGAAGAACTCATTAGAAAGGCTAAGACCTTTTTTTGTGAACTTAAAATATTCATCTATCTCAAAAAAACTATCAGAATTAAATTTTTGAATTTGTTTTTTGTATTTGACTAGAAAATCTTCCCCAAATTTTTCCTTAAATATATTTAAATTTATCCCCTCAGTTTCTCTAAGTTTAAAAATTATATATTCTTTTTCACTTTCGCTTTTATCAACAAATTCCTTATTTATGATAGGAAGGTCATTTCTTTTAAGCATCTTCTCATAGATTGCCAGATTCCTTGTATTACTATATCTTGTATTTGCAAGGTATCCTGCAGCTGATAAGCCAAAACCTAAATAACCTTCCCCATTCCAATATTTTTTATTATGGATGGCTTCGCAGCCTTTTTGGGCAAAGTTTGATATTTCATATCTATTAAAATCAATTTCTTTTAGCTCATCTATAAGGTAAGAAAAAATATCAACTTCTAAATCAGGATCCATAAGGTCAAGCTTGCCTTGCTTTTCTAAAGCATAGAACCTAGATCCCTTATCTAAAATTAGTGAATACCAGGAAATATGATTAGGTTTTAAAATCTTTACCATTTCCAAATCTCTTTTTACACTCTCAAAGTTTTGGCCAGGCAGATTTAGCATAAGGTCAAAGGATAAATTATCAAAGCCCGCTTCTCTTATCATGTGTATATCATTAATAGCCCTAGCTCTAGTATGATTTCTCCCAATATTTTCTAAAACCTCATCGTCAAAGGACTGGACACCCAGGGAAATCCTATTTATGCCTAGTTTTTTATAAGTCAAGAGTTTTTCCATATCAAGGGAATTGGGATTTGCTTCAATTGTAAATTCTTTGATGTCTGTCTTAAATTTAAAAATCTCTCCAATAACTTTTTCTATCAGACTGGGGTCAATATAAGAAGGATCTCCTCCTCCAATATATATAGAATCAATAATCACATCCATCTTTTCCCTATAAAGCCTAATCTCTTTTATTAAGTTGTCCACATAAGGCCCTATCCAGTTTTCAAGATTTGGAAAGGCTGCAAAATCACAATAATAACACTTTTTTTCGCAAAAAGGTATATGAATATAACATCCTACTTTATTCATTTTCATTTCCTTGCTCGATTAAAACAAGTTTTGCTTCTGATCTGCTTATGATTTTAAAATAAATTCCCTTTTTTATCCTAAGAGCATCTGCCGGAAAATATGTGTATTCCTTATTATCAGAGATAATTCTGACTCTTCCCTCAATTACAACTATATAGCAAGTCTTGTTTTGATTTTGGTATTCAAACTCATCTTCTTTTTCAAAATGAAGTCTTTTTATTATTTCTTCATCAGACTTTAAAACTAATTCTTCTTTAACCTTGTTTTTTTTCTTAGCTGAAACTTGACCAGTCTTGTTTGAAAAATAATCCTCCTTGGTAAAAATAGTCTGATGGGTTGGTTCGAAATTTCCCATAGCAACTTTTACCACATGGCTACCATAATAGCTAAAGCCAAGCTTTTGCTGGAACCATCTTGATTTGAAATTCCCCCTGAAATATCCTGCAGAAATATAATCAAGCCCTAGATCTTCAAAAGCATATTTCATCAAAGCCTTCACAGCCTCTGTCATTATTTTTTGCCTGTGAAAGTCTTCGCTTAAAACAAAACCAATTTCCTTACCCTTTTTATCTTCAAATTCCTTATAAAATTCAGAATCTACTGGGTGAAGACCAATAGACCCTATGACCTTACCCTCTTTTTCTATAGCAAGGACGTCTTTATTTTTCTTAAATCTTTCCAAAACTTCTTTGCTATCTTCAATGCTCCTGTGGTGTGGCCACCCTGCCATTTCACCAAGACCAGGTGTTTTTGCATAGGCATACAAATCTTCTAAATCATTATCATTAAAGGCCCTCAAAATAAGCCTGTCAGTTTTTATTACTAAGTCTGTAAAATCAACTTTAATATCCATATTAACTCCTTATCGTGATAAATATATTATACAATAATGGATTTTATTTTAAAATTTTGTAAGATATGATTAAGTTAATTGTCTACTATATGAAGGAGGAGCCGTGGATATAGAAAAAATTTATAGGATTTATTTTGACGACTTATATAGTTTTTTGCTGTATCTATGTAAAAACAAAGAAGTCGCCCAGGATATTTGTTCGGAAAGCTTTATAAGGGCTATGAAAAATATCGAAAATGTAGAAGACTCTAAGGTAAAATCCTACTTGTTTCAAATAGGGAAAAATACCTATTACAACTATTATAAGAAAAACAAGAGGATTTTACTAACAGATAGTATCGAAGATTTTGACTTAGCTTTGGAATCTTTTGAGAAAGATCTACTCAAAAAAGAAAGTCTGACTAGACTAGAAATTGCAATAAATAAGCTTGATACTCCTTATAAAGATGTTGTTAAACTTAGGCTAAACGACCTATCTTTTAGTGAAATTGGAGATGTTTATAAAAAGGATCAAAATTGGGCCTGTGTTGTCTTTTACAGGGCCAAGGAAAAACTAAAAAAATTAATGGAGGATGATTATGAATAATTGTAATATTGTAAAAGACCTACTTCCCTTGTATAAGGAAAATCTTTTAAGTGATGAATCTAAAAAAATTGTCGAAGAACATTTGAAATCTTGCTCAGAGTGTGAAAATCTTTTGAAAGATCAAATTGAAATAGAAAGTAAGAATACAAAACCACTTGATTTTGTAGAAAAAAGGATAAAAAAAGAAAGTAGATACTTTACTTTGGCTGTCGTGGCCCTTCTAGGATCTATTTTTATTTTTATCATATCCTACCTAAATGCTCCAAGGCATTTTGAATACGAAAAGGGCTTGTACAGGGTTTATAGGGGTGATGATATCTATACTGTAGAATTTTCTGACAAAGTAAGCGGAATTGATTACACTGACACAGAAGATGCAATCTACCTTGACGGATATAGTACAAAATACGACGAGATTTTTAATAAAGATAGGCCACGAAAATCTCTTACTTTTCACAAAGACAATCTAAAAATGGTGCTATATCAAAACCACGAAAAAATGCCAAATATGATAATAGGCTCTGGAGAAGTCCGCCAGACTCTCCTTCCTCGATTGTTTTTAGGATTTTATGCAAGACTTTCTATTATTGGGTTTTTAGGAATGGCCTTAATTATGTTTTCGCTAGAAAAATTCAGAAAAAAATCTATAAGTTTACTAATAAAAACTCTACTAATAGGTGCGCCCCTATCACTTTTCTTAGGGATAATCTCTATAAAAGGTTTTAATACAGCGACCTACTATCCAGTAACAGATTTTAAATACATTTTACTATTAAGCCTTGGAATCTACCTATTTTTAATATTCTTAAGCATATTTAGAGATCAAAA
>CAMEGY010000103.1 GCA_945916625.1 uncultured Anaerococcus sp. | reverse complement strand
AGGACTTGAATTAAAGGCGGACCCTAATAAATTCCTCCAATTATCAAGCAAACACGGCCTAGCAAAAGCCCACGGGGCGATAAAAATCTTGGCATCAGACCTACTAAAAATTGCAGAAGACATTAGGTTTTTATCATCAGGCCCGAGGACAGGGGTTGGCGAGCTTATAATTCCATCAAACGAACCAGGCTCATCAATCATGCCAGGCAAGGTTAACCCAACCCAGGTAGAGATGCTAACAATGATCTCCCTAGAAGTAATGGCAAATGATCAGGCAATAACTATGGCAAATTCCCTAGGTCAGCTAGAACTCAATGCCTATATGCCACTTATAATATATAAGATGGTAGACTCTATAAAAATTCTTACAAAGGGAATACATTCCTTTAATGAACACTTAGTCAAAGGACTTGTGGCAAATGAGAATAAGATAGGGGAAAATCTAGAAAAATCCCTCATGCTTGTAACCGCCCTTTCACCACACATTGGCTATGATAAGGCAAGCAAGATGGCAAAATATGCCCATGAACAAGGGCTTAGTCTAAGAGAAGCAAATGCTGAACTTGGGCTTGTGACAGACGAAGAATTTGATCAAATAGTCGACCCTGGAAAGATGGTTTAGATGAAAGAATATATCAAAAAAGGCTCTTGGAATCAAAGAGCCTTTACTTTTATAAATAAATTGATCGCAAAACACGGCATAGATTCTGCCACCTACAATCCAAATATCAAGCCTTTTGCAGTATTTGATTGGGATAATACCTCAATTATAGGTGATGTGGAGGAGGCTACTTTCTATTACCTTGTAACAGAATTGCTTTTTAGAATTAATCCTGACGAGCTTTATGAGATTATAAGAAAAAATGTAGACAGGAATGATTTTTCAGATTCCTATAAAAGCCTTGATGGCAAGCCCATTAATATCGATAAGATATCAGCTGATATTTACGAAGCCTACAGGAGGCTTTATGGGACTTCTGACAGGCTAGGTGGGGATGTATCTTTTGAAATTATAAAAGAAACTAATGCTTATAAGGAATTTGTGGCAAAGATGTTTTTCCGATACCAGGCGGCTAGTTTTGACAAAAATGCTGAAGATCCATATTGTTGGATGACCTTTCTTCTTACAAATTATAAGAAAGAAGAAATCTACGACCTTTGCAATGAGGCTTTCTCCTACATCAAAAGCCAAAAAGCAAGGACAGAAGTTTTTACATCGCCAGATATACAATCCAAGTCCGGCAGGGTAGCGACCTCATATTTTGTTGGCATGGGAGATGTAGCGGAGATGGTAAATCTTTTTGACAGCCTAGAAGCAAATGGAATTGATGTCTATGTAGTATCTGCATCAGCCCAAGATATAGTAAGGACTTTTGCAAGGGCAAATTCTTATAACTTTGATAAAAACAAGGTCCTAGGCCTTAGATTAAATATAGACGAAGATGGCAGAATCTTACCAAGCCTTGATAAGTCATATCCTATCACCCAAAAAGAAGGTAAGTCAGAAACTATTAGAAAATTTATTCAGAATAAAAATAATTACGGTCCAATCTTAGTTGGAGGAGATAGTGACGGAGATTATGACATGCTCACAGTTTTTAAAGAAAGCGATTTGGGTATAATTATCGATGTAGACAGATACGGTAAAATAAATGAACTAAAAAAAGCAGCCTTAGCTGGATCAGACCGTTTCGTCCTCCAGGCTAGGGATAAGTTTGCTAAGTGTTTTATAGAAGAAGAGAGGTCAGAAGAATGTACTTTGAAGATTATGAAGTAGGTATGGTGTTTGATAAGGAGATTGAGCCGATTAAGTTTAGTGAAGAAGAGCTAATATACTTTGGCAAAAAATATGACCCGAGAGATATTCATACTGACAAGGATAAGGCAAAGGCTTCACGATTTGGGCAAATTATATCACCAGGGTCTTACTCAAATATGGCCTTTTGGGGTCAATGGGTAAAGACGGGAATTGACAAGGATGGTATTATAGCAGGTCTTGGTGTAGAATATGCCAAGTGGTTAAAGCCAGTTTTTCCTGGAATTCTTTATGATATAAAGGTAGAAATTGTAGATAAAAAGATTCGTAAAGAAGGTAAAGATGGTTCAGTATCCTTCCTTATGACTGTTTTTGACCAAGAGGGGGAGAAAGTAAGCGAGTATTGTGCGTCAGGACTGGTGGCCTTTAAGAACAATAAATAGTTTAGTACGTTATAATCAAGGGTATAAAATTATTGTAGGTATATTTAAAAATATTCTTAACATTGTTAGTTATGAGACTAACAAAAAGGAGGGAATTATTATAAATTATTAAATGTTTTTTAAAAAATTTATAACAATCCTTTTATTACGTTAGAATTATTCTAAAAAGGTAGCATTTATCTATCTACTATTTGTGTGTAACTAGAGATTTATCTCGAAGATATAAGGAGTTTTTATGGACCCAACAAAAAAGAATGGCTTGTCAAAATCCATTCCAAGTAGAAACCAGAATGTAGCAGATGATCCTACATTAAGACGAGCTGGTGGTCAAGTTGTAGACAATAACGAAGATTCAATGACAGCTGGCAAGCGTGGTCATATTTCAATACAAGATTTGTGGCTTTTTGAAAAACAGGCTCATTTTAATAGAGAAGTAATCCCAGAAAGAAGAATGCATGCCAAAGGCTGGGGCGCTTGGGGTGAATTTACAGTAACTGATGATATTAGAAAGTATACAAAGGCAAAGCTATTTTCAAAGATAGGAAATAAGTGCAAAGTATTTTCTAGAATGTCTACAGTAGCTGGTGAGCGTGGAGCAGCTGATGCCGAACGTGATATACGTGGATTTGCTGTAAGATTTTATACAGAAGAAGGAAATTGGGATATAGTTGGTAATAATACGCCTGTATTTTTCTTCAGAGACCCAATGAAATTTATAGATCTTAACCATGCAGTTAAAAGAGACCCAAAGAGTAACCTAAGAAGTCCAAACACAAACTTCGATTATTGGTCAAGTCTGCCTGAATCACTTCTTCAAACAACAATCATCAACTCTGATAGAGGAATTCCATCATCCTTTAGATTTATGCATGGATTTGGTTCCCATACTTACTCTATGTATAATGATAAAGGAAAAAGAGTATGGGTAAAATTTCACTTTAGGAGCCAGCAAGGTATACAAAACTTTACAGATCAAGAAGCAGAAATAGTAAATGGCAAGGATAGAGAATCAGCTGGTCGTGACCTCTATGACGCAATAGAGCAAGGAGAATTTCCAAAATGGAAGATGTATATCCAAGTTATGACTGAAGAACAGGCCGAAAATCATCCACAAAACCCATTTGACCTAACAAAAATGTGGCTAAAGGAAGATTATCCGCTCATTCCAGTTGGTGAATATGTGCTAAATAAATATCCAGATAACTACTTCCAAGATGTAGAGCAAGCTGCCTTCTCACCTGCAAATATAATACCAGGCATTGCCCTATCTCCAGATAGGATGTTACAAGCAAGAGCTTTCTTCTACTCAGATGCTCAAAGATATAGACTAGGAGTTAACCACCATCAAATCCCAGTAAATAGTCCATTAGCTGTAAAAAACCCTCATGACTTCCATAGGGACGGTGCCATGAGAGTTGATGGAAACAAGGGAAGTGAGCTTCACTATGGACCAAACTCATATGGAGCATGGAAAGATGACCCATCACTTGAGATTCCACATGATGAGGGTGGAGAAGTAAGAAGATATGACTTTAGAGAAGATGACAGTGATTACTTCACACAACCAGGCATGCTCTTTAATAGAATGACAGAAGAGCAAAAACTAGTTTTATTTGAAAATACCGCAAGAAATATGGGCGATTCAACAATGCAAATTAAGCATAGATATATTAGAAATTGCTATAAGGCTGATCCAGCCTATGGTAAGGGAGTTGCAAAAGCACTAGGTATTGATATAGATGATGTAAAATATCTTGATATTAAAACACCTGCTTCACGAGAAGAATGGGAAAAATATAATGCATTAGATCAAGATTTAAACTACCCAACAGAAAAAGCAGAACCAGAAAGTGCAAAAGATCTACCAGCCGAAGGTAGAGATACAAATGTTGCTGACCCAAAAAGCTTAACAGCTTGGGAAGATGATCCATATCTGCTATAAGAAAATTGATTAAAATAAAAGAGGCTGTTACATTATTTGCAACAACCTCTTTTATAATATTTTTATTGATACTTTCTAAAAAGAGAAAGTTCTTACCAAGGCAGTAGTTACTAATATATTGCAAAAGCTAGTTTTTTAATCTAATTTTAATTCTAATCAGTACTTAGGCAAAATTTTACTCTTTATAATAGAAACTGCTCTAGATTAATCCTATATTTTTTATTTATATAATTATATTTGCTCTAGC
>CAMEGY010000102.1 GCA_945916625.1 uncultured Anaerococcus sp. | reverse complement strand
AGGTTCCATGATTTTTTGCTTTGAGCTACTTTTTCTGCTGTATCTCTTGCTAGCCTTACGATTTTTTCGTCTCTGCGTCTTTTGTAGTTGTTTATGTCTATATTGACTCTTAGGTTGTTGCTTCTTGAGTCGATTGCTTTTCTTATAATAAATTCTATGGCATCTAGACTTTGGCCGTTTTTGCCGATTGCGATGCCTGTATCTTTTTCTTCTACTTTGGCATCTAGTTTTATAATAGATCCTTCTAGATTTCCTATTACGCTTACATTTTCAAAGTGCATTGCTCTTAGGATTTCTTCTAAAAGTTCTTTTGCCTTGTAGTAGTTGTCTATGTTTGAACGTTTTCTAGATAGGGCGTAGTCTCTTTTTTCTGCTAGTTCATCTTCCACAGATTCTTCTGCTTGATTTTCTTCTAGCTCTTCTTCGTCCTTATCTTCAAAGATTTCTTCTGCAGCTTCTTTGATTTCGTGGGCTTCTTCTTTTATCTTTTCTCCAAAATCTTTGACTTCTTCTGAGATGGAGTTTTCTTCTTTATCTTCTATGCCTTCTTGTTTTTGGATTTCTTGGCTTCTTTTTTTGACGTCATAGTCTTTTCCTACTTCTTTTAGGCTGTCGATTTCGATTTCTGTCTTTATATCTTCAAGTACTTGGTCTAAATCTTCATCGTAGGATACTCTAACCACAGCATCTTTGCCGCCTATTAGGCCAAGGAAGCCGCCGCTTCCTTCTTCTATAATGTCTACTGTGACTTCACTCCTTGTTTTTCCTATTTCGTCTAAGGCAAGTCTTACAGCTTCATCTACTGTTTTAGCTGATTTTGTTAGGGATTTTTTCATTTTTCTTCTACCTTTTTATCTTTCATTGCTAGGTGCATTACTACCATTATTATTAGTCTGAATACTGATGATAGGGTGTAGTATAAAGGAAGTCCCGCTGGTAGTTGTCTAAATGTAAAGAAAAACACTAGGGGTAATACTAGCATCATTGTATTCATACCGCCCATTGCTTGTTGCTGTTGTGGATTGGTTTTCATTGAGAATAGTGTTGTTACTAGCTGTGATAGGGAAGTAAGTAGTGGAAGACCGTACCATAGTGGATCAGCTTCTAGTAGGGTTGGGACCCAGTAGAAGTCTGTTCTAATGTGGCTCATACCATCTGGGAATACATACCTTCCAGTATCTTGCATCATTCTAAATAGACCGAATAGTACAAGTAGTTGGATTATCATTGGAAGACATCCACCTAGGCCTGGTGCTACACCTTCTTCTTTATAGAATTCTTGCATTTTTTGTTGTAGGACTTGTTGGTCGTAGCCGTATTTTTTTTGGATTTCGTCCATCTTTGGTTTAATGGCTCTGGTTTTTTCTGCTTGTTTTTGGGTTGATACTGTTACTGGTATCGATATTAGACTTACAAGCAGGGTCATTATTATGATTGCTATAGCATAGTAGCTTATAGATTCTGGTTCGGTAAAGCTTGTTGCTAGGTTATCATAAATTAGCCTCATCAGCTTACCGAGTATTGTCGCTATAAATTTAAACATATAATCTCCGTTTTAAATCTGTGGTATTGTCTCATTTTACTGGGTCGTAGCCGCCCTTAGAAAATGGATTACATCTTAAAATTCTCCACATAGACATAAAAAAAGCTCTAACCGGCCCATATTTCCTAAATGCTTCTAGGGCATAGTTGGAACAAGTTGGGTAGTATTTGCATTTTGAATGGCCTAATTGTGGAGAAATGAATTTTTGATAAAATCTTATCAGTTTTATAAAAACTTTATTTAGCATAAAATATCTTCTTTTTTCTAAATGCCTGATTTAGTGCATGTCCTAGAGAGGATTTTAATCTTTGGTAGTCAAATTCTGTGGTATGTTTTTTGGGGATAATTACTATATCAACTCCGTTGAGTCTGGCGTAATTTATCCTTGCTATCTCTCTAAGCTTTCTTTTGAGATGATTTCTATCATGGGCCTTGCCGACTTTTTTCGATATAGAAAAGCCAAATCGCGGATGGCCTAAGCCATTTTCTTTTACAAGGACTGTGAAATCTCTATTATAGCATGCAAAGTTTTTTTTGTAGACTTTTTTAAAGTCAGTGTCTTTCCTTAAACTTAATCTTTTTTCCATTAATTACTTCTATTAAAGATTAAGCAGAAAGTCTTTTTCTATTTTTCTTTCTTCTGGCTTTAAGTACTCTTCTGCCACCTGGAGAAGACATTCTTTTTCTAAAACCATGATCTTTTTTTCTTCTTCTTCTATTTGGTTGATAGGTTCTTTTCATTTTTACACCTCCTAATAAATTTTGACTCTTACTATTATATTGAAAATAAGCTCATCTGTCAAGATTATTTTCAATCTTTTATAGCTTATTGCTTGTTTCTAAGATTTTTTATGGCTATAAGTTTTATTTGCATAAGTATGAAAGCTTTGTAGGAATGATTATTCTTTTTTATGGTGATTTTTAGTATAAATATTAGTTGTTGATAACTTTGTGGGTTTTTATTTTTCCACAAGATATCCAGGATAAATTTCTTGTGCATATTTTTTATATTTTGTGGTTATATTTTTTGAAAAATCTTAAATTTTAAACAAAATGTGATTTCAAATATACATTTCATTTATAAATACACAGACTTATCCACATATCAACATAGCTTTCGAATGAATGTTTCCTTTATTTTAGAACTTATCCATATTTTTGTTCAGAATTTGTGGATAAGTTGATTTAATGGCTAATTTGTGGTAAGATATGATGTGTAAAAGTAAGGGTAAAACTCTATTTTAACTGTAGATTTGTCTTTTATTTGTGGATAAGCTTATAAGTTCTCTCGATTTTACTTAACTTATCCTTAACAAGTCTTATAATTTCAAGGCAAATTTTATCAACAAGGAACTTATCCACAACTTATCCCGATTTTGGGGATAAGGTCAATTTTTTTATATATAAGCTTTATTTTACAAAGATAAATCATATGTGGATAAGACTTCAGAAAGGAATGCTTAGATGAAGAATCTAGAATTCATTACGAGTGAATTAAAAAATGAAATGAAAATGCATGTATCGGATTCACAGCAGTTTGATACATGGATTAATATTCTAAAACCCCTAAATTTATATGAGGGAATTTTATACCTTGAGATTCCAAAAAAAGATACACTTTTTATTTTCGAGGGGATTTGGCAGTCCAAACTCCAAGAAGCCCTTGATAATATAGCTCCTCAAATTGGGGGCAATCTTAAGGTAAAGATAGTAGCTAAGGATGGGGATGATTATCAAAAAGTTCTAACCCTTGGCAAGGACTATGATAGGGACGGCCAGATGAGAATTGACCAGGTCAAATCCTTCCCAAAACCACAGCTTGAGGAGGCCAATGTCTTTGAGACCTTTGTCCAAGGCAAGTCTAACCAATATGCCCTTGGGATTAGCCAGGCTGTTGCAGATACAATATCAAGAGGCGATATATCAAAGGTTTATAACCCTCTTTTCATCTACGGATCAAGCGGGCTTGGCAAAACCCACCTTATCCAGGCTATAGCCCATCAAATTTTAGAAGCTAGGGATGATGCCTATGTTATGTACTTATCGAGCGAGAAATTTACCAACGAAATGATCGCAGCCCTAAGGACAAACAAAAACCAAGAATTTAGGGAAAAGTATCGTTCAGCCGATATACTTCTTATAGATGATATCCAGTTTATTGCAAACAAAGAGGCCACCCAGGAGGAGTTTTTCCATACCTTCAATGACCTTTATAATGCAGGCAAGCAAATAGTAATCACATCAGATAAGCCACCTAGAGAAATAAAACACCTAGAAGATAGGCTGGTTTCAAGGTTTAACTACGGAATTATTGCAGATATTTCAAGGCCTGATTATGAAACTAGGGTTGCAATCTTACAAAAAAAGCTTGAAGACTTGGGTGCTATAATCGATAATTCCATCCTATCTTATATAGCCCATGAGATTGATACAAATATAAGAGACCTAGAAGGGGCTTTATCTACAGCTATTGCCTATGCAAAAAGCGACGGTAGGATTGAAGTATCAATGGAAGATGCCATAAAGGGCGTAGGCACAAGGGTCAAAAACAAAAGAAAAAAACTAACCATAGCCGATATCCAGCAGGCTGTGGCCACTAAATATAATGTCAAGCTTTCTGACCTTAAGGGCAAAAGCAGGAAGAAAGAGATTGTAAATCCAAGGCAGATTGCCATGTATATTTCAAGAGAACTCCTCGATGATTCTCTTGTCACCATAGCAAATGCCTTTGATAGGGACCATACAACAGTAATCCACGGTATAGATAAGATAACTGATTTGATGGATGAAGATGAAGATATAAAAAACGAACTAGAGGCCCTAATAAAGGAAATAAGGGACTAATTTGGGCATAAGTCTGTGGATAAGTATGTAGATAAGATT
>CAMEGY010000101.1 GCA_945916625.1 uncultured Anaerococcus sp. | reverse complement strand
AAAACCAATAAGTTTATGCAAACTGAAATGGCTGAGGTTGAATTTGAAGATAAAAAGTTATCACTTTCTTATTCCTTCTACCAAACTAATTCATTATTAGATTCGGCCTTAATTGATTTTAATAAATTAAGATCTGACATATTCAAACTAGCAGAGCTTGATAGTATAATAAATAATTTGAAAATTGAGATTAGAAAATCAAATAAGAAAGTAAATAGTTTAGAAAAAATTCAGATTCCTAATAAAGAAGATCTTATCAGAAATATTTCTCAAAGTTTAGAAGAAAAGGAAAGAGAAGAGTTTTCAAAAACAAAAATAGTAAAAAGAAATAAAGAAAAAAAGTCATCGTAGAATTTAATCTACGGTGACTTTTTACTTGCGTTTAGATGGCCTTACCATTGTTACTTCTAGAGGTGTAACTGTATCATGATCAATTATTCCCTCATCATATTGTGTTTTCTGCATAGATGCTGATAAGGCGATTCCAATACATACTAATATTAGAAGTTGGAAAGTACCACCATTTGAGAAAAATGGTAGCGGTATACCGGTAACTGGCATTATACCTATAGTCATACCAACATTTTCAAAAATGTGGATAAATATTAAACCTGCAATCCCAGTTACAAGCAGACTAATGAAGGTATTATTAGATGTCTTAGCAATATCAATAAGCCTTAAGATTAGAATCGCAAATAGGGCAATCATAATAATTGCTCCAATAAAACCCAATTCTTCAGCAAGGACTGAAAATATGAAGTCAGTTTCTTTTTCAGGTATATAACCATATTGTGACTGAGTTCCATTTAGGTAGCCTCTACCATTTAGCATTCCAGATCCAATAGCAATCATTCCTTGTTGTTGCTGCCAGTTAGATCCGGATGTATCTCTAGATGGGTTCAAGAAATTCTCGATTCTATCTGCCCTGAAACCACTTAAGTTTGTAAGTAAAATAAATCCAACAGCAAGACCAATTGCAGCAAAGATTCCAATCCATTTCCAGGAAAGACCAGAAACAAAAAGCATAGCTGCTATAAAAAATATATAAACCATGGCAGTACCAAAGTCTGGTTGTAAAAGTATAAGTCCAATAGGAAGTCCGACAAATATAATAGTAGCTAAAAGTATAAGCGGTGAATTTATTGAATACTTATATTTATCTAAAAAAGCTGCCAAAGAAAATATTACCACAATTTTCGATATTTCTGCTGGTTGGAAGGAGAACGAACCAATGTAGACCCAACTTTTCGCACCCCATTCATCAAGGCCTCGGCCTATAATGAGAGTTAGAATTAAAAGGCCTATCATTAGTCCATATAAAACCCGGTAGGCTTTTTTTACTACATCGAGATCAACAGTACATAGGATTGTAATTAAGATAAAGCCAAGTATAGTCGAGAAAATTTGTGTCTTGATCAAGGCGATATTTCCACCATATGCAGAATATAAGACTACAAGTCCATAAATAGATAAGGCTATAGTAGCTAGTAGCAAAAGGATATCAAAATCTTTATAATTTTTCTTTTTTAAATTAAACATTATATCACTCCAATTCCTATTCATTATATATCAGAAAACGAGCAAATACAATTTTAGCAGCTAAAAATAAATCTAGTATAATATTAAAAAAGGTTGGTGATATTATTTTAAGTAAAAAAAAGATGGGAGAGGTCCTAGATTTATTAGATAAGATGTATCCGGACGTTGATCGTTCAATGCTTGAATTTACGACTCCATTTGAGCTTTTGGTTGCTACAATATTGTCAGCTCAGGCAACAGACGTGAGTGTTAACAAGGTTACAAAAGAAATGTTTAAAGTTGCAAATACACCAGAAGATTTTGCAAACATGGATATAAAAGAATTAGAAAACCATATTAGGACCATAGGTATATATAGGAACAAGGCCAAAAATATTAAGGCTGCAAGTAAGATTTTAGTAGAGGATTATAATTCTGAGGTCCCAGCGGACAAAGATGAATTGCAAAAACTTCCAGGAGTAGGAAGAAAGACTGCAAATGTAGTATGCGCGAATGCATTTGGTATACCATCAATAGCAGTAGATACACATGTATTTAGAGTTTCTAATAGGATTGGTCTCGCTGATGCTAAAAATGTCGATAAGACACAAGACCAGTTAGAAATAAATATCGATGAGTCAAGGTGGTCAAGGACCCACCATCAGATGATAGTTCACGGCAGGGCCTTATGCAAGGCTAGAAATCCTCTTTGCGAAGAATGTGATATAAATAAGCTTTGCTTGTATTATAAGAGGAGTAAAAATGATTAAATTATTTGCCTTTGATATTGATGGAACTCTTCTTGATAACAATTCAAACTTACCATATTCTAGCATTGATGCTATTAAAAAATTAGAAGATGCAGGCATAAAAGTTGTGCTTGCAAGTGGAAGAGTATTTTCATCAGTTAAGCATATACAAAAATTATTAGGAATTACTGGCCCTATTGTATCTACAAACGGCAGTCTAATAAGTTTTGATGGTGAACAAATATATAAATCTTATTATATTGATAGCGAATTATTAGATAAATTATATGAATTTTGTATAGAGTACAACCTCGATTTTCATTTCTATGATGAAGAAAACTATTATTCTAATAGGTTAAACTTAGATAGAATAAAACATTTAAAAATTGAAAATGATTTTGGGATGAATTATCAGGTTGATTTGATAATAAAAAGTGACCCTGTATCTTATCTTAAAAGCCAAGGAAAAAAGGCAGTTAAGTTCCAAGTGTCAGGGATAGATGAAAAAGCTAAACCCAGGGAATATTTTATAGATCTTTTAGTAGATAAATTCGGTCATGACTTATATATCACAGCGTCTGGTGATCATTTAATTGAAATAGGAAATAAAAATGCAACAAAGTGGACATCAATTGAAAAAATATCTGAAAAATTGGGTATATATAATAGTGAGATAGCAGCTATAGGTGATGCCTATAATGATATCCCAATGGTTAATGGAGCAGAAATTGGTTTTGCTATGAGAAATGCTAAAGATGAATTGAAAGATATAGCAGATGTTATTGTATCAGATAATGAAAATAGCGGTGTTTTAGAAGCAGTTAATTATGTGCTAGAGGCAAATAAGAATGTTTAATATAGTCTTACTTATGCCAGAGCACCCAGGAAATGTTGGAAATATAGCAAGAACTTGCGTATTAACAGAATCAAGACTTCATTTAGTTAGACCATTTAAATTTAATTTATCTGATAAATATCTAAAAAAAGCTGGCATAGATTATCGGGACTATGTAGACCTTGTCATCCACGATAGCTTAGATGAATTTTTAGATTATTTAATTGATAAAAACTTTTATTTACTTGAAACACCAGGCAAAAATAGATATACGGATGTGAAGTTTCAAGAAGGCGACTATCTGATATTTGGGCGAGAAAAAGAAGGAATTGATCAAAAATTACTTGATGATTATAGGGAAAAAATTATTACAATACCAATGAGTGAGAAGATAAAAAGGTCTCTTAACCTTGCAAACTCAGTGTCTATTGTGCTTTATGAAGCCCTGAGACAAGTAGATTTTAATTTTTAAAAATTTTAATTTAAATAAAGGAGAATTATGTACGATATTATAATAATTGGAGGCGGACCAGCAGGATTAACTGCAGGTTTATACGCTGGTAGAAGTATGCTAAAAACATTGATAATAGAAAAAGATGTTGCAGGTGGACAAATTTCAGGTACTGCTTATGTTGAGAATTATCCTGGTTCTATTGAAGATCCGACAGGAATGGCTCTTTCAGAAAGAATGGAAGAACAAGCAAAGACATACGCTGATGTTGTTTATGAGAATGTGAAAGACGTTAGGCTTGATGGAGATGTTAAAGTTGTAAAAACTGATTCAAATGAATATGAGGCTAAGGTTGTAATAATATCAACAGGTGCAAGACCTAGAAACTTAGATGTTAAAGGTGAAAAAGAATTTGCCAATAAAGGCGTCTCATATTGTGCAACCTGTGATGGACCATTTTATCAAGGCTTAGATATTTATGTTGTTGGAGGTGGTGACAGCGCTCTAGAAGAGGCAAATTACCTTACACGTTTTGGAAAATCTGTAACCATAATACACAGAAGAGATCAGTTTAGAGCTAGCGGAGTTGTAGTAGAAAATGTTAAAAATAATCCTAAGATTAAATTTGAATATGATAGCGTAGTCAAAGAAATCAAGGGTGATAAAGAAGTAGAAGAATTAATTTTAGAAAATGTAAAGACAAATGAAGAGAAAGTTATCAAAAATGATGATGGCTCACCAATTGGAGTATTCGTATTTATTGGTAATGTTGCCCAGACAGAAATTTTTGAGGGTAAGATTGAAATGGAAAAAAAAAAGTTAAAAGCAGCTTTCAGTATGCTATTAGGTCATAAAATGAGAGATTTAGTCTCAAATGTTAAGA
>CAMEGY010000100.1 GCA_945916625.1 uncultured Anaerococcus sp. | reverse complement strand
GATAAACAGCCTCCGGTACCTTCCCCTTGACTGCATTGGCGCCGTATTTTCTAACTGCGTAGACAAAGGCGTCGATATTTTCCCTAGGGGTTGAAAACACTACAGCACAGCCTGTGTTTAAAATGTATCCAAAGGGAAGGTGGTCCACCTCTTCTCCCTTCATGTATTTTTCCATTCTCTCGGCTTCTGTCATCTTCGTCATGTATTCTTCTACTTCTTTTCTATAGTCTATTGTCATTCTTAGTGAGATTTTCATTTCAAAAGCCCTATTCTTTTAAAAGCTCTCTAATTTTTCCCTCATCGAGGTCAGTTCCAATCACTACCAGCTTTTCTAGGCCCTTATTTGCTCCTGGACTTATATCTATCTTCCCAGGTGTGTATTGGAAGAGCTTGGTCCCATTTTCTATATAGCCCTTAGCTCTCAAAACATAGCCATAGTCCTTGGTCTCCAGATTTTCAAAGGCCTTCCTAAGTCCATCTTCATTAAGATTAGCTCCATCTATAGAAAAGGATGAAAAGACCTTGTCCCCTGGTATGGCCCTGGTGGATTCGCCTTCTGTAACCAGGCCTTTGGCAGAAGATTCTATGACTTCCATAAGGCTTCCTCTATCCATATCCCTGTAGTCGGCTGCAAGAAGGCTGCCCCCCGGATTCATTTCCTTGATTTTTTTAGTAATCCTCTCCATGTCCTCATCTGTCATTTCTTCCATGTGGGTTAGGATTAGGACATTAGCATTTTGGATTTGATCCAGGTAGAAGGGGCCAAATTCTTCTGAAAAGTCTTCAAAGGTATCAGAATCCACTAGGACTATGAGCCTGTTGATGCTAAGGTCAATGTCTGTCATCTTGCCAGCATCTTCAATTCCCTTTACAACATCGGATAGTCTGCCTACGCCTGATGGCTCTACTACTATCCTGTCGGGATGGTAGGCGTCATAGATTTCCTTGATTCCACTGGCAAAGTCTCCCCTTAGGGTGCAGCAAATGCAACCAGCAAAAATTTCCTTCATGGGAATGTCCCCCTCAACAAGGGACGAATCTATGGAGGTGTCTCCAAATTCATTTTCTATAAGGGCCAGCCTTCCTTCCAAGAGAGGAAGGTAGGTGTTGATAAAAGTGGTCTTGCCTGCTCCCAAAAATCCTGAAATTATATCTACCTTCATTAGTCTTCCACAATCCTTCCATCTTCAAACTTAGGATATAGAGATGATTCTATAAAAATTCTTTCATAGTTATCTGTTGTTGCCAGCTCTACATACTTGATCTTTTCTGCTAGCCTGTCCAGGTCTTTCTTAACATCATCGCTCATAAGGGCCATGTAGGCTCCTGTCTTTGAGGAGTTGCCCAGGTAGTCGATCTTGCCCTCAACTGCTGGTGGAAGGATGCCTGTGCCGATGAGGGATTCTTCTGGTAGGTGGGCACCAAACTGGCCAGCTACAAAGACTGTATCCAAGTCCTTAAGGCCAATTCCTGCCTCATTTACCAAGGCTATAAAGCCAGAAAGGATTGCTCCCTTGGCAAGTTGAACCTGTCTTATGTCTGCCTGGCTAATATAAAGTCCTCTTTTTTCGTCCATAATAAAGGACCTCTTCCTACCATCTTCCTTGATTAAGGCCTTCCTATAGTCCCCGTCTTCAAGGTCTTTTGGCTTAACAAAGGCTCCTCTTGATGTGATGATGCCTGTTCTAAGTAGCTCTTTAACTACAGCCAAGATCCCTGATCCACAGATTCCTATAGGCTCTTCATCGTCGATTACCTTAAGCTCTACCCCATTTTCACTTATCTTTACGTCTTCAATGGCTCCTGGCGCCGCCCTCATACCACAGGATATGTTCATACCTTCAAGGGCAGGGCCTGCCGCACAGGAACAGGCGTAAAGCTTTTTATTTTTTACTAGGACAATTTCTCCATTGGTCCCTATATCGATAAAGAGTTTATTTTTATCTGAGTCTTCCATCTGGGCCACATAGGCTCCAGCCACTACGTCTGCCCCGATAAAGGCGGACACATGAGGAAGGACATAAAGAGTAGTATCTTCTCCTGCTTCAATCCCAATTTCTCTGGCCTTTAAAATCTGAGTTTCGGTAAATTCTGGCTTGTAGGGGAACCTGCCTAAAGAAGTGGGGTCTACTCCAAGGAAGAGATGGGCCATGGTTGTGTTTGCTCCCACAACTATGTCCTTTATTTCCCTAGCTTCAATATCAGCTTCTTCACAAACCAGGCCTATCATGGAGTTGACAGACCCAACGATGGCTTCTTGGAGCTTGTCTAGGCCGTCTTCATTGTCACCAGCATAGGAAATCCTGGTTAAAACATCTAGACCATAGTTCTTTTGCATGTTGACCATGGAGGCATCGGTGATAATTTTGCCATTGGAAAGGTCGATTAAGGATAGGGCTACAGTTGTTGTCCCAATATCCATGGAAATCCCATAGCCTTCCTTGAAAGTCCTTTCAAAGTCGGGCATGTAGCCCCCAGTTAGAACCTTGGCCTTTCTTTCCTTTTGGATGATTTCAACTTCTAACTCATCCCATTTTGTAATAAAACAGGCTAGCCTAATCCCGTTTTCTATGTCTTTGTCTGATAAAAATCTTTTTTCTGATGGTCCTATGTCTCCTGAATCGCCATTTTTAATCTTAACCCGGCACTTACCGCAGGTCCCCTTACCATTACAAGGGTTGTCAACAAAGTGACCCTTGTTGAGAAGGCCGTCGAGAAGGGATATCCCTCCTTCAACTTCAAAGGTCTCGTCAGAATTATAGATTTTAACTTTCTTCTCTAGTCTTCACCCTTTGTTGCCTTAAGCATGGCCTTGATGTTTTCAATTGGAGTTTTCATTCCAATGCCGCAGGCTGGTGCAACAATGTTTGTTCCGTTCTTGATGGTGTTTTGAGTAAGGGATTTGATCTTGTCTGGGTCCATTAATTCTAAAGAATAGGTAGACACATTACCCATGATTACTCGATTCGGTAGAACTTCCTTAACCTTGGATATTGGTACATAAGAGTCAAAACTTAGGGCATCTGCATGGACCTGGTCCATTTCCTTAAGGGCTGGCTGCATCCTGCCACATATGTGGACTATGGTGTAGGCCTTTCCAGCCACAGCATCAGTAATTTGGTTGATATAGGGTGGTACATATTCTAAGAACTTCTTAGGTCCCAGTAGCTCTCCTGTTGCAGTTGGGTCTGAAATGCATATTACATCGGCCCCTGCCTCAACTTGAAGCTTAGCAAATTCTACCAGCTGGTCAGTTATAAATTGCATATACCTATGGGACATTTCATTTTTACGGATAAGCTCCTTATAGAAGGGTACTGGGTCCATAACTGTACCTGCCACACTTACAGGCCCTGTGATGTTTCCTATAATAGGCACACCAGGGTCTCCCTTTTCCTTGAGAATCTTGATGGCATCGATTACAACCCTGCACCTGCCCTTGGAAAAGTCTATGGGGCTTAGTTGCTCAAAATGGTCCACCGATTCAAGGGCATAGCCTGACACGTGGGGTTCAAATACATCGGACCCAAAGTCAACCACTGCTCCCATATCTTCTGACTCGCCAGTCATATCAAAAGGAACACCATAGTTTTCAAAAAGGTCATGGTCCACAACTGCCATGGCCAGGCCGGCTAGCTCTTCTGGGTTTTCGTGGGCCTTTGGTAGGTGGATGTCTACCAAGTCTTGAAGGTCCTTGGTAATCATGTTCATCATCCCACCTGGGCAAAGGACCGGTGCCCTGTCTACTTTCTTTCCTTCAAAAGTTTCTTTTAATCTTTCCTTAGGATTCATATAGTCTCCTGTAATTCTATTTCTAGTTAATACCACAGAGCTCCTTAGCTACTCTTGCTGCTTCAACAGCGTTTTCTGTGTAGGAGTCTGCGCCAATTTGTTCTGCAAACTTGTGAGAAATTGGTCCCCCACCGATCATTACCTTTACCTTGTCTCTAATACCTGCTTCTTCTAGGTGTTGGATTACTGTTTCCATACCACCCATGGTTGTTGTCATGAGGGTTGACATACAAACAAGTTCAGCGTCTGATTCAACAGCAGCATCTACAAAAGATTGTAGAGGAACGTCTCTACCCAAGTCTATCATGTTGAAACCTGCAGTTTCCATCATAATCTTTACAAGGTTTTTACCAATGTCATGGGTGTCTCCTTCAACAACGCCAATAACAGCTGTCTTTTGATTTTCCTTGTCTTCTTCTGACATCTTAAGTTCTGGTTGAAGGACATCAAGGCCATTGTACATGGCATCTGATGCAATAAGTACGTCTGTGATGAAATATTCCCCTTCATCATAAAGTTCAGAAACAACGTTCATACCTGCTACTAGACCGTCCATGATTCCGTCATAGGCATCATATCCAGCCTCTAAGTATTCCTTTGCTACTCCTTCTGTTTCCTCGTCTTCCATGTCGATTACAAGGTTTTTTAACTCTTCTAATAATTCTTCCTTTGATCTTGCCATAAT
>CAMEGY010000099.1 GCA_945916625.1 uncultured Anaerococcus sp. | reverse complement strand
TCATAAAGATTCCAATATAGCCGATTATCGGATAAAATATCGATACTAGGCGTTTAAATCCTAAGAAAGAAAGACCAAAGCCGACTGCTGTGATTAAAATTAGCATTTTTTTGAATGAATTTTCGTCTTCGTCATTTGAAAACCTTCTAGCTAGGGCATAAAAGAGTGAAATCCCTGTGTTAAAGATCATACCAAAGATGACTATAGCCATGATAAATCCTAAAATTGGGCTAATGTCTTCTAAGATGTATAGCATTGGAATATCTAGGGTGTAGACTTCTTTTACCCTAAGAAAAAGTGTAAGGGTGATTAGAAAGCCCATGACTCCTACAATTGCCCCACCAATTAGGCCTCCCCAACCGGCGTTTTCCGTATTAAGTTCATCTCCTCCAAGGACTAAGCCCATGGATACGGCAGTCATCAGGCACATGCCAAAGTAGTTTATGACTGAAAAGCCGACGTTGTTGAAGTTTGAAGGCAAGCTTGACGCAAAGGCGTCTAAATCTTGCCAGTCTGGCCTTACCGTAATAATTGTATAGATTGCCCCAACAAGGACAAATCCAACTATGAGTGGCGAAAATGAGCCGATAACCTGGCTTACTTTATCAAAGTCCATCATCCCTACTATTATTATCAGAAGGGCACAAATTACCCTGCCTATATTTTCGTTGATACCAAAGGCTTGGTTTAAGTTAGATCCAGCTCCTGCTATCATTACAAAACCAACTACAAAGCATGTAAATATCAAGGATAGGTCCATAAATTTCGAAATAAATTTGTTGCTTATCTCATCAAATACCTCGGAGTGGTCGGTTGCAAGGTAGTGGCTGCCTAGAATTAGCAAAATCCCACCGATTAGCATATGGAGTAGGCCAACAAGACCTATTCCCACAAGGCCCGGTATCCCGAGGGCCACAAAGTATTGCAAAAGCTCTTGGCCTGACGCAAGGCCTGCCCCAGTTAAGACTCCTATGTAGGCGAGCATTATTCTTAAAGTTTGTTTATTCATTTTTCCTCCATTTTACATCATACTAGAAAATAGCAATTTAGCAAGATAAACAAAAAAAGGTCTCACTAAGAAATCATCTTTTGGAGGGGTTTTGTATTCTTTATTAGTATTTTATTTATGCCTATTATTTCTATTAGTCCTGCACCAGTTACTGTTCCTTCTTAGGTAAATATTAAAATTATAAGTTTTTAACCCTAAATCCTCAGAGTATATAATAATACGTGAAAAACGTGCATATAGAAAATCTTGTTAATAATTATATGATATATTTGTTATTGATAAGTAAGAAAAAAGACTCCAATCCATGTCTAGGTTGGAGCCTATTTTTATCAATTTATTTAATACTTTTGAGCAGTTCTTTCAAGTAATCATATACTCTTTCTACAGATGCAATTTCCACTTGCTCCTTAGGAGAGTGGGCTCCACTTATGTTTGGGCCTATTGAAATAATATCTAGATTTGGATATTTTTCATAGATTGCACCACATTCAAGTCCTGCATGGATTACAATTGTCTCAAAATCTTTCCCTTCAAATTTCTTGTAAACTTCTTGGGCTAGAGGTCTAAGTTTTGAGTCTTCCTTGTATTCCCAGCCAGGGTATTCTGATCCTATTTCATATAAAAAGCCTTCTTCATCAAGAATTCTTGTAATTTTTTCCTTAAGCTCGGTTAACCTGTCGTTATTTGATGACCTTAGAGAAATTTCCGACTTGATATGGCCTTTTTCGTCTTTAATATAAGCAAGGTTATTAGAAGATTCTACTGTATGACTTCCTCCCATCATAGTATTTACGCCTGTCGGAATTTTCCTTATTATATTTAATAGCCTATCTGTAAGCTCTTTTGAATATGAATCTCCCTTATCTTCTTCAATAAGAATTTCTAAATCTCCCTTAATCCCATCAAATTCTTCTAAAGTTTTCTCCTTGGCATTTTCAAGAGTATCAAGACTTGGGCCATATACTTTTACAATTCCTTCTGATGGAATAACATTATCAAGATTACCGGAGTTAAATTCCCCTATGGTGAAGTCACCACCAATATTATCTAGGAAGGAGCCTATCACTTTTATAGCATTGCCCCTATTGTCATTGATTTCTATCCCTGAGTGACCACCTAAGAGGCCTTTTACAAGTATTTTGTAGCCCTCTTTGCTACTAGTTTGGTCAATTTTTTCATCAACAAATATTGTGCTTCCGCCAGCAGATCCTACTGTAAGAATTCCTTCTTCTTCAGAATCTAGATTTATAAAATAATCACCATCTAAGATATCATCAGCCAAATTCAAGGCTCCAGTCATAGATGTTTCCTCATCTGTTGTTATTAGCATAGATATTGCTGGACCAAGATAAGATTCATCTTCTAAAAGGGCCAGCCCCATAGCTACAGCTATACCATTGTCAGCTCCCAAGCTGGTATCTTTAGCATTTAGATAACCATCTTCAATCACAGGTATTATTGGGTCCTTGGTAAAGTCATGGTTTGAGTCTTCTGTTTTTGAAGCAACCATGTCCATGTGGCCTTGTATAATCACCTTTGGTGCATTCTCGTAACCTTGAGAAGCAGGTCTTTCTAAGATAACATTTAGATTTTCATCTTGGTAGCTATCTAAATTTAATTCCTTGCCTGTTTTTATCAAATAATCAGAAACTTGTTTTTCATGTTTACTTGGCCTTGGGATATCCATCAATTTATTAAAATAGTAAAATACTCTTTCAGGCTTCAAGCTTAACATTATTTATCTCCCTTAGCATTTGCTAAGATTATATTTTTGATAACATTTACAGATTTTTCCATTATATCTACAGATACAAGTTCATACCTTCCGTGGTAGTTGTAACCACCTGTAAATAGGTTTGGTGTTGGTAGTCCCATATATGATAATCTAGCACCATCCGTACCACCTCTAATCGGCTTAACTATTGGTAGAAGACCAACTTCTTCTATTGCAGCTTTGGCAATATCTATGATTTCCATATGTGGTTCTACTTTTTCTCTCATATTGTAATATGAGTCTTCTATCTTAAGGTCAATGACATCTCCGTATTTATATTTCAAGAATTTAACAGCTTCTTCAAGTGTTTCCTTCTTTTCGTTGAAGCTATCAGCAAAGAAGTCCCTAATAATATAGATTACTTCTGCTTCAGCAGATGTTCCGTGGATCTCATCTAACATATAGAAACCTTCGTAGCCTTCAGTATATTCTGGTCTCTCATTTACTGGTAGCATTTGATTTAATTCCATCGCAAGTAGGAGGGCATTTACCAAAACATTTTTAGCTGATCCTGGATGAACTGCTTTTCCTTCTATGTTGATAGTTGCGGTAGCTGCATTGAAGTTTTCGTATTCCAACTCACCTACTGGTCCACCGTCAATAGTATAGGCAAAGTCTGCTCCAAATTTTTCTACATCAAATAAATCTGCACCCCTACCAATTTCTTCATCTGGAGTAAAGCCAATTTTGATATCTCCAAAGGCTATGTCTCTGTTTTCTGTAAAGAATTTAGCTACTTCCATGATGATGGCAAGTCCTGCCTTGTCATCTGCACCTAGGAGAGTTGTTCCATCTGTTGTTACTAGCTTATGGCCTACTAAATCTTTTAAAAATGGAAATTCTTCTTCTGTAAGCTTATATTTGTCATTTAGGATAATATCCCCACCCTCATATTTTTCAATAATTTGTGGGTTTACATTTTTACCAGTTATTTCTAGAGCTGTGTCCATATGAGCAACTAGACCAATTTTTGGAGCATCCTTTACTGTTCCTTCAATGCTTGCATAAACATAGCCATGGTCATCCATATGGGCATTGTCGATGCCTAAAGCTTTTAAATCTTCCACCAAGACTTTTCCAAGCTCTAATTGGCCAGGAGATGATGGACATTTTTCATTTCTATCGTCTGATTGAGTATCGTAACTTACATATTTTAAAAATTTATCTAACATATTCTTCCTTTCATTAAATCACAGTTTGAATTCCAAGCATTACTATACTTAGTACTAACAATATACCCATTAAAGGCAATATAAATTTAAGCCACTTATTATATGGAACATCAACCATTTCAAGAGTTGCTAATATTAAGCCTGTTGGTGCGATGATTGCCATCCAACCTTGTCCAAAGTTATAAGCAGAAACAACAACATCCCTACCGATAGAAACTGTATCTGCAAGTGGAGCGATAATTGGCATTGAAAGTGTAGCAAGGCCTGAAGATGATGGGATAAATATTCCCAAAAATGAGAATAGAACCATTTGTACTGTTGAGAATAACACACCATTCATTCCACTGATAATATTGGATGCGTTGTAGAGCAATGTATCTGAAATCATACCTTCATCTAGGATTATATTGATAGCTCTAGCTACCCCAATGATTAACGCAACTGAAACTAAATCAGCAGCACCTTCCAAAAATGAGTTGACTGCCTTTTGCTCAGATAGTCCTGATAAGATCATAAGGCCTATACCAACAATTAAGAATA
>CAMEGY010000098.1 GCA_945916625.1 uncultured Anaerococcus sp. | reverse complement strand
CTCTTTCCTTATACATCCATTGGCTTGTACCATACATACCGTTTGTAACTACACCGTAGCCACCTGCGAATGATTGTACGAAGTTGTTTCTATCCATTAGGTGAGCGATAGCTTGTCTAACTTCTTTGTATTTTGTAGCTCCTCTGTCTGTTAGGAATGTTACGTTACCATAACCATTTCTTTCAAATGTGTTGTAGCCACCGATTTTGCCTTCGTCAGCTGCAGCTCTCATTTGGTCAACTAGTGGGCCTTCACCTTCAGATTCCCAAATATCAATGTCGCCATTTTCAAGTAGGTCGATTGCGATATTTTTGTTTACATATTGTAAGATTACGTGTGGGATAGTTGGTTTTTCGCCTCTGAAGTTACCAGCGTAGTTTTCGTTGATGCTCATTTTGATCATGTTGTTTCCAAATGAGTCAAACTTATATGGTCCTGCAGTTACAGTTGGGTTGATTCTGTATTCGTTGTATTCCCTTTGCATAGCATCTTCGATAAGCATGCTTGTTGGGTCGATGTCGCCTTCTTTTCTCTTTTCAAGTTCGGCTATATCTTCGTCGTGAGCTTTTTTAGCTTCTTCGTATGCTGCTTTAGTATCATCATCTGCATCGTCAGCTGGTGCTGGATTTTCTTCTTCGAATACTTCCTTGTTTTTAGCAATTTGAGTGTCGATGTTTTCGATGTATTTAGCTTTTTCATCTTCTGTTGGTTCATAACCATCTTTTGCTACAATCTTATTACCTTCTGGTGCCACAGCTAGGTTATCACTTACAGCGTGGATTGGGTATGGACCAAAGCCTTTAAGAGCTGCTTCTTCGTAGTATGGTAGGAATGATGCATCTACTGTTACAGAAAATGTGTAATCATCAATCTTTTTAAGACCGTCAAATGTATCTTTATCACCATTTTTGTATGCTTCATAGCCAAGTAGTGGGTCATCACCGATAGATGTTGATCCTGATACTAGTTGGTATGATGGATAGGTGTGAAGAAGAGAGCCAAATAGGTAGTTATCAGCGTTTATTGGTGTACCATCTGACCACTTAAGATCTTCTTTGATTTTGTAGGTTGTTGTTTCAGAACCATCTTCGTTTTTAACTGTTTCTGGTTCTTCTTTAAGAACGGTCATGTTGTTAATCCACTGACCACCTTCATCTTGAACTACTGTACCATAACCATTGTTACCTTCGATACCTAAGAATCTTCTTGCCTTAACGTCCATAGAGTTGTTTGTCCAACCTTGTAGGAAGTCTCCATTAAACTCTTGAACAGCACCGATTACTAGGGTGTCATCTGAAGTTTGTTTGTCAAATGATTCAAGCTCAGCAGCTTCGTCTGCATTTTCTTCGCCTTCAGCTGCATCTTCACCTTCTGCAGGTGCTTCTTCCTCGCCTTCAGTTGGAGTTTCTTCGTTTTCAGTTGTTTCTTCAGCTGCTTTATCGTCAGTTTTTTCTTTTGCGTCATCCGCATTATCTCCACCACATGCAACTAGTGTTGTTGCAAGGCCTAGAGCCATAAGTGATGAAAATACTCTTTTCATTTTCATAAGTTTTCCCCCTAAAAAATTAAGTAACTTTTTATAGTATAGTATTTTATCTTATTAAACCGACTTTGTCAAGTATTGAAGCGTTTAGCTTTTCAGTTTTGTGTATAGTTATACAAAATGTTCGTCATAGTTTCAAGGACTTTGTTATTTTTTCTTGTAATTTATTTCAGTATCAATTAGTTCTTTATCTGATTAAATACTTAATAAATCATAATTTTAATGATTAATTTCCCTTAGGATTTTTTCTAATATCTTTTTCCTTTTGTCTGAATAATATGCAGTTTTTATTTTAAGTTTTTTTACGCAACAAAAGCAAGGATAAAACCTTGCTTTCATTGTGTACTTAATCTAGGGTGATTTAGTTTTCTAAGCTCATTGCATTGATTTGGTATTCAGATTCCCAAACTGGAGTATTTATATCAAATCCTTTTACCCTTGCTGTATAGCCTGAGTGGTATTGGTTAGAATAAAGTGGGATTTCTGGTAGGTAGTCGTTGTACCATTTTTCAAATTCTTCCCAAGTATCTAGGTAGCCTTCTTTATCTTCTGGGTCTGTTTGACGAAGTTTAACTGTTAGTTCGTCAGCCTTTGGATCATTTGTCCTTGTCATGTTGTCAGATCCCTTAGAGTTGTATTGGTACCATGGGTCAAACGGTGTACCAAAGCTTAAACCCATGTTGAATGCTGTATATTCAGCATCATCTTTTGGATGGTAATAGTAATCAAGTAGGGTTGCAAACGAACCTGCTGTTACGTTATATTCCATACCAACTTGCTTAGCGTTTACCGGAACTTGGTTTGATATAAGTGTTGTGATTGGAGATTCATCAGAACCGTATTGGTTAACTTGAAGTTTCTTGCCGTTTTCATCATACCTATAGTAGTCAAAACCGTCTGGGTTCTTAGAATATTCTTCGTCGGCTTTTGCCTTATCCCAAGGAGTTGTTCCGTCAGCTTCAAATTTATATGGAGTTTGGTCTAATAGTTCGTTAGCCTTATCTAGGTTTAGGGTGTATTTGTTGAAATCTTCGCTTGCCTCTAGGTCAGCTCCTCTTTCCTTATACATCCATTGGCTTGTACCATACATACCGTTTGTAACTACACCATAGCCGCCTGCGAAGGATTGTACATAAGAGTTCCTGTCCATTAGGTGGGCGACAGCTTGTCTAACTTCTTTGTATTTTGTAGATCCTCTGTCTGTTAGGAATACTACGTTACCATAACCATTTCTTTCAAAAGTATTATAGCCACCGATTTTACCTTGGTCTGCTGCAGTTCTCATTTGGTCTATTAATGGACCTTCTGCCTCTGATTCCCAAAGGTCGATGTCACCATTTTCAAGTAGGTCGATTGCAATTTTACTATTTACATATTGGACTATTACATTAGGAATTGTTGCTTTTTCGCCCTTGAAGTTGCCGGCATAGTTTTCATTTAGACTTAGCCTTGCCATGTTGTTTTCGAAAGAATCAAACTTGTATGGACCACAGGAAACTGTTGGTTTAATCCTATATTCGTTAAATTCTTTTTGCATAGCTTCTTCTATAAGCATGCTAGTAGGATCTATTTCGCCTGACTTACGGCTTTCAAGCTCTGCTATTTTTTCGTCTTGAGCTTTCTTAGCTTCATCATAAGCAGCTTTTGCATCGCTATCCGCATCATCAGCTGGTGCTGGATTTTCTTCCTCAAATTCTTCGTTTGATTTGGCGATTTGTGCGTCAATGTTCTCTATATATTTTGTCTTTTCTTCTTCTGTTGGTTCATAACCGTCTTTTGCTATGATCTTGTTACCTTCTGGTGCAATAGCTAGGTTGTCAGAAATTGCATGAATTGGAAAAGGCATAACTTGTTTTAAGAATGCTGATTCATAATATGGAAGGTAAGAAGCATCTGTTGTTACCTTGAATGTGTAATCATCAACCTTTTCAAGACCAGCAAACTTATCATCATCTCCACCCTTATAAGCTTCATATCCCTTAACAGAATCTGAACCTATTGAGAAAGATCCTGTTACCAATTGGTAGGAAGGATAAGTATGGAATAAGATATCAAATAAGTAGTTATCAGCTGTAATTGGTTCGCCATCAGACCATTTCAAATCTTTTTTGATTGTGAAAGTAGTTGTCTCTGAACCATCATCATTTTTAACTGTTTCTGGTTCTTTTTCAAGAACTGTCATGTTAGCAAGCCACTGACCACCTTCGTCTTGAACCATTGTTAGGTAAGCGTTGTTACCTTCTGTACCTATATAACGTCTAACTTTAACGTCATAAGAGTTACTTGACCAAGAACCATAAAAGTCCCCGCTCATTTCAGATGTACCAACTACAAGTGTGTCATCGCTAGTTACTTTTTCGAAATTTTCAAGGTCGGTCTTATCTTCTTCAGAAAGGTCACTTTCTTCTGCGTCATCACTAGAATTTGCATCTGAATCTGATGAATCTTGAGCATCTGCCGATTCTTCTGCATCATCCTTGCTATCTTCTTTTTGATCTACTGCTTGTTCATCTTTATTATCAGCAGCGTCATCTTTTTTAGCTTCTTCCCCACCACAAGCTGCAAGAGTTGCTGCAAGGCCTAGGGCCATCATGGTCGAGAATACTTTTTTCATTTTCATTTTATTCCCCCTAAGAATTTGTTTAACTTTTATTATTCATTATTTTATCTTGATAACGTGATTTTGTCAAGGGTGATTTTGGTATTAATTTTTATAATACTCTATAATTATTCAGTAATTTGTCATGGTTTCAAGTGGTATGCAAATAATACGTGTATCTTTTTCCAATTTCAAAATCTGTTATACCGTACTAAACCGCTGTTCACTAAAGAGGAAAAGCTTTATTTGTATTTTTTCTTTATAAGGTCATCAATATGCGTTACTTAGTATAATATACAAAATAAATTTTAAAATTTTTTTCATAAATCAAGATATTTACGAGTTTTTACATCTGATGATAAGCTTTTTGCAACAAAAAA
>CAMEGY010000097.1 GCA_945916625.1 uncultured Anaerococcus sp. | reverse complement strand
AAACTATCGAAGGAACAATTTCTTTCTATTTTCAATAGTTACAAATTGTTTCAGTTCAAAAAATAATTAGGAGATAATATGGAAAATAAAAAAATGAATTTCGATAAATTTAAGATAGAAACCCAACCTGGCACAAAAATCAAGAAGATTATCGCCGTTATGAGTGGTAAGGGCGGCGTAGGTAAGTCTTCTGTAGCAAGCCAGCTTGCAGTTAGCCTAAAAAATAAAGGCTACAAGGTAGGACTTTTTGATGCAGATATCACAGGTCCATCTATAGCAGAAGCCTTTGGTATTGTAGAGCCTGTAAGGGGAACTGCAGAAGGAGTTATGACTCCAGCCCTTGCAGATAATGGAATCAAGCTTATTTCTACAAATATGATCCTGCCAAATAAGACAGACCCAGTTGTTTGGAGATCATCAATTGTAACTGGTGTTATCAAACAGTTCTATACAGATGTTAATTGGGGCGAGATAGATTATATGGTTGTAGATATGCCTCCAGGAACAGCAGACGTCCCACTTACTGTTTTCCAATCCCTACCTATAGATGGGGTAGTAGCAGTAGCAACACCTCAAGGTCTTGTGGAGATGGTTGTAGAAAAATCTCTCAAGATGGCAAAGATGATGGGCAAAAATATCATAGCCCTAGTAGAAAATATGTCCTACTTTGAGTGCCCTGATTGTGGCAGCAAGCACGCTATTTTTGGCGAATCTAATATAGAAGAAGTTGCTAAGAAATACAATGTAGACACCCTTGTCAAACTTCCAATCGATCCAACAATTGCATCAAAGATTGATGCAGGAATGGCAACTGAGATTAGAAATGAAAAACTAGATCCAGTTGTAGAAAAAATTGAAGGATTAAAATAAAATGAAAAAGAAAATACTTGGTCTTGTTGCGGCATTTACAATTGCCATGACAAGCCTTGCCCATGCGGCTAGCTTTGATAAAAATAAGGACGATATAATATACGGTGTAGCCCTTGATAATCAACAAAGAAAAGTCGTAGATAATGCTGTTGGCATAAATTCAGACGACTATAATATCGGAACTGTAAATGGGGCCGACCTTAAAAAATATTTGGGATATGGAACAGAAGATTACAATATGATTTCATCTATAGTTGTAAAAAGGCTTGAAAAAGGATCTGGTATAAAGATTTCTATCAAGACTCCAGGAAATATCAATCAAATTACCGAAGCCCAATACACAAATGCAGCTATCACAGCAGGTATAACCGATGCAGAAATTTTTGTGGCAAGCCCAAAACCTGTAACAGGAGAATCTGCCCTTGTGGGAGTATATAAATCAGAAGAACTTCATGGAGAAAATCTTGATCCAGAAAGGACAAAAACTGCCCAAGATGAGCTAAAAACTGTGATTGAAGTTGCTAAGGAAAACGAAGAAAATCCTCAATTTGACAGCAAAAAGCTAGACGCAGCAGTGATTGAAGTTAAGCAAAATTTGGCTGATTATAAGGAAAAAAATGGAGAAACAGCTCCACAAGATGAGATTGTGACCTATGTCATAAATGCCCTCAAAAATGTCGACATGGACAAGGTCCTATCAGATAATAATATCAATGTTTTGGTAAATTATTTCAAATCCTACCAAGAAACTTCAGCTATAGATAGCCAAGAAGTAAGGGATAATCTTTTCAAACTTGCAAACGAAATTGGCGGCAAGGCTTCTAAATTCTATGATGATAACAAAGATTCAATAGATAAATTTGCCAAAGACAACAAGGAAAACTTCGACAAAATCGCCCAAGATGCCAAAGATTCTGGTTTACTTGATAAGTTCATCAATTTCCTAAAAGATATCTTTAATTCTATAATTAGTATCTTTAGTAAAGACTCTGATACAACAAACAATTAATAAACAATAAAAAATTGCTGATCCGGATTTAACGAACCAGCAATTTTTTAGTTTACTATTCTTTTAATTGAGATTGGATTACTGATTGGGCTTATGATTATGCCTGTTCTTGGAGAAGAGGCGTGAACCATGTTGCCGTAGCCATCAGCTATACCCACGTGGGTGATATTATTTAGGCTTGTACCAAAGAAGACCAAATCTCCGGCCTTTTCCTGTCCAAATGGTATTTCTACGCCATATCTTTGCTGGCTTTGGGCAAAGTGTGGTAGGCCAATTCCAATTGTTTGGTAGACCCTCATTGTAAAACCTGAGCAGTCAATACCGTTATAGAGGTCTTCGCCGCCAAACACATAAGGATTTCCTAAAAATTTAACTGCATAGGTGTATAAATCAATTCCTGTTTGTGATCCTGTCATATGGACGGTCAATTCTTCTAGGTTTGATGTTGCTTCATATGTTTCTGTTGGGCCAATATTATAAACTGGACCTGTTTCAAAAACTGGAGTTTGTCTATAGGTCATAGAAGCATTGAGAGCCTTGTAATAATCGTAAAACTCATCAATTGTATCTTGGTCCCTATAGGCTAAGGCTAGGTCTTTGAAGTGGACGTAGCCAATAATTTCCTTAGAATTTGCTAACTCTTCATCGATAGTCACTGTAATAGGGCCATAATCGTCCCTGCCAATTGTTTCTACAGGTACTGGGTCTATGGTTAGAGTTTCCACAAAACCCTGGCGAATTTTTGCTAGCCTATCATCGAGGTTTACAAATTTGTTATCGAATCGATCTTGTTCATAGGAAACTTTTACAAAATCATCCACATTAATAAACTCAAGGATGGTTAGTTTGCTGCCTCTTTTAAGCTTATAAGATGTTAGGTTAGAAGATTCGTCTGTTGGGTCCTTTTTGATTTCAGTATCATTCACAAGGCTAGTATGATTTAGTTTATAGAAATGGTTTTTTTCGACAAAGCCAATTTTTCCTTCATATTCAATTTTATAAAAGCGATCATCTTCGCTAATCATGTTGTAAAGGTCGGTCGTATCAATAGTTTGAGCAGGATTAAGATTTCCGTCTTCTTCTTCATAAAAATGAGAAGATTCTGCCACTTCCTTATTTATCATAACGCTATCTGCGTAGGAAGTTGATGAAATAAAAAATCCGACCGCAGCTAAAAAATAAGCAAGAATTTGCTTGGGATTTTTAAACATCTATAATCTCCATAAATATATTCTTAATATATTTTATAAGTTTTTGGAGATTATGTCAAGGTCTAAAACTTATCAAAAAGCTCATAAGCAAGGTCAACAAGGTCTTTTGAAAAGTCGTTTCTTAGATAATCTGGATTTAGGTGGTTAATCCTTACCCTATCAAGACCATCGCTGTCCTTAAAGTATTTGGCAAGTTTTTTTGTCCTGTCAAAATCATCATCTTCATTGATAAATTCTCTTAGGGTATCATCCATAATCTTATCATCAGCTGCATGGGCTGCTATTACAGCTTGGATAACCCTATCGTCCGCCCTATCAGCATAGGAATATCCGATTGATTCTACAGCTGCCCTATGGCCGTGCTCTGTATCCCAACCATCATTTACCCTCTTTGTATCGTGAAGACTTGCGGCGTTTCTAAGAACATCAGTATCTTTTTTATCAAGTCCATAATGGAAGGCCAAAAGGTGGGTGAAAAATATAACCCTTTCTATATGGTCTTTGCCGTGTATATTTGAATCAAAAAGTATATCTGTATTAAGTCTATCGTAGGTGTCCTTAAGAATATCGTAATATTCTGACTTTACAAAATCATCTATAAATGGGTAGGATCTTATCCAATCTTCATTTTCTAATATATATATAATTCTCATAATAAGCTCCTTATATTTAGTATCTGTAATACTTTATACCCATTATTGTATATTTTATCCTAATAAAGTACATTAATAGTAATAGAAAAAAATACGGGAGAATGACTTTATGTTTTTTGATAGAAATGAAATTGATAGGAGAATAAGGCAATCGATAGTAAAAAGTGAGAGATTAATCGGGCAAGGTGAGGTCGCATCATACATACCAGAATTGTTAAATGTAGATCCTGACGCATTTGCCCTTGCAATTACTTCCACAACTGGAGATACCTATTATTATGGCGAACCTGATAAGGAATTTTCCATCCAATCTATTTCGAAAATCTTGGATTTATTGGTGGCTCTCCATGATAATACAATAGATGAAGTCTATTCCAAGATTGGCAGTGAACCAACTAGGTACGAATTTAATTCTCTAGTCCCAATTACAGATAGGCCAGCAAATCCCTTTATAAATGCTGGAGCAATCACATCTTCCTCAATGATAAGAGGGATGGGAGTAGACGATAAATTTGAAAGGATAATTGATTTTTATAAGATGGTTTCAGGCTCTGATAAGGCAAGATTAATGGAAGATATCTACAAGTCAGAAATCGAAACATCTGACAGAAATAAGGCTATAGCCTATTATTTAAAATCCAAGGGAATATTTGATGAAGACCCTGATGATATCCTAGACCTTTATATCAGGTCTTGCTCGATAGGGTCAAATGTCAAAGACCTTTCACACTTTGGGGCAGTCCTTGCAAACAAGGGTTTTGGCTTAAATGAAACCAAGGATTTGATTCCAGAGTCAATTGTTTCAATAATAGTAAGCCAAATGGCATCTTGCGGCATG
>CAMEGY010000096.1 GCA_945916625.1 uncultured Anaerococcus sp. | reverse complement strand
CCTCATCTGAGATCAAAAAAGCTATCAGATCTGCAATTTCTTTTGGATCTGCAAAGCGACCCATACCAATATCTTCTCTTATAAGGTCAAGCTCCCTTTCGCTAAAGTCTTCTTTCATCATATCAGTAAGGACAACACCAGGGGCGATGGCATTGACCCTAATATTAGATGGAGCAAGCTCTTTTGAAAGGGCTTTTGTGTATGAATTAATAGCACCCTTACTTGCAGAATAGGCAGCTTCAAGGGCAGCGCCCTCATTTCCCCAGATTGATGACATATTTATAATAACCCCGTCTTTCTTAGAAAGCATTGGCTCTATGGCTCTCTTGGTAGTCAGAAATACTGAATTAAGATTGGTATTTATAATGTCTTGCCATTTGTCAAAGGCCATATCCTGGATAAGACCAACATAGGACTTCCCTGCATTATTAATTAGGATATCAACAGGCCCGAAGTTTTTTTCGATTGTAGAAAATAAATAGCAAACCTCGTCTTCCTTTGATACATCAGCCTTAATGGCAAGGGACATTGGATTTATTTTTCTAATTTCATCAAGGAGGGCCA
Organism: uncultured Anaerococcus sp.; assembly: GCA_945916625.1. Next base: position 4,022 of record CAMEGY010000096.1, on the reverse strand, counting down.
GGGCCTCATCTTTTGAATTGTTATAATTTATTACGATTTCATAGTCTTTGGCAAGTCTTCTAGAGATTGCAGCCCCAATTCCCCTAGAAGAGCCAGTTATTAGTACAGTTTTCATAAGAATATTATAACATAATTAGCTAAAATGGGTATAAATAATAATAAATAATTATTTTAGGAGGGAAAATGGAAGACGGCAGTTTGTGGCCGAATATCTTACTTATAGTGGCACTTACAGCTGTGAATGCTTTTTTTGCATCGGCTGAAATGGCGATGGTATCGGCAAATTCAAATAAAATAAAAGAATTAAGTGAAAATGGTGATAATAGGGCAGAGATACTCTTGCATATATCGAAAGATCAAACCAGGTTTTTATCTACTATCCAGGTAGCAATCACACTTGCGGGATTTTTCTCATCAGGATCTGCTGCAACAAGCTTTTCTAAACCAATAGGAGAGTTTTTGGCAAAATATAATATTCCTTACGGAGATACCATATCCTTTATACTTATTACTATAGTATTATCTTATATCACACTTGTGTTTGGTGAACTAGTTCCTAAGAGGATTGCCCTAGGCAACTCGGAGAAGGTAGCCCTATCTTCTGCTAAAGTTATAGCCTTTAGCTCTAAGATTTTTAAGCCTTTTGTCAAGCTTTTGTCCATATCTACTGTTGGTGTTTTGAAGCTTACTGGCAATTATTCTGAAAAAGTAGAAGAAAAAATTTCAGAAGAAGAACTAAAGAGCTATATTAGAGTTTCGAGCGAGCAAGGAGTTATTAATACTACCGGTGAAGAGATGATAGTTAATATCATGGAATTTGATGACACTTTGGCTGAAGAAATAATGACACCTAGAACATCAATCTATATGATTGATTATGATGAATTTGACGAGACTAAAATTAATGAAATTCTTAGAGAGGGCTATTCAAGGATTCCTGTATATAAAGAGAATCTTGATAAGATTGTGGGAATTGTTAATGTGAAAGATTTGTTTAAAGAATATGCTGCCAATGATTATAAAGCAATTGACCTTGATAAGTGTATTATGGATGCATATTTTGTCCCTGAAACAAAAAAGATAGATGTCTTACTTAGAGAGTTTCAGAAGAGAAAAACCTATATAGCCATGCTGATTGATGAGTATGGTGGGTTTTCTGGAATGGTGACTATGGAAGATATAGTTGAAGAAATAGTCGGCGAGATAGAAGATGAGTATGATCAAAATGAGTCTCTCATCAGAAAAATAACTGATAATGAATATATTGTTGAAGGCTCTATGGATATTGATGATGTAAATAGTGAAATTGGTACATTTTTATACTCAAATAATCACGAGACAGTATCAGGGCTTTTGATTGAAAATCTGGAATTTATTCCTGAAGATGACTTAAAAGAACAATTAAGAGTTAAAACTTGCGGTTGTATTTTTACAATTTTGTCTGTATCAAATAGAATAATAGAAAGAGCTTCGATCAAGGTTATAAGAGAAGAACAAGATGAAGCCAAGAGGATGTATAAGAAATATAAATCTTAAGGAGAAGCGATGAAATTTTTTGAGTTAAATAATGAAATAAAAGTGCCAGCTATTGGTTTTGGCACCTACAAGATTACTGAAGAAGCTGATATGGAAGCTGCTATAGGGGCTGCTTTTGAAGAAGGATATAGGTATTTTGATACTGCAAAATTTTATGAAAATGAAAAGATTTTGGGAAAATATCTCAAACAAACTAGCCTAAAGAGGGAAGACTATCAAGTTGCCACCAAGGTTTGGCCTTCCTATTTTGATAAAGATATGTGCAAGAGAAGTATTGATGAGTCTTTAGCATACCTTGATATTGGCTATATAGACTTTATCCTCCTACATTGGTATGGGGAAGGTTTTAAAGAGACTTGGGAGGTTTTTAGGGATTACAAAGACCAGGGCCTAGTAAAATCTCTTGGGGTATGTAACTTTATGCCAGGACAGATGAAAGAACTCCTAGATTTAGGTGAAGTCCCAGTTTTAGACCAACTTGAAAGCCATCTTTACCTGCAAGATGAAAAGACCCACGAATTTCTTAAGGAAAAAAAGATTCTTCACCAGGCATGGGGGCCGCTATCTCAGGGCAGATCAAACCTTCTTGAGGAAAAAATCCTTAAGGAAATAGGGGATAAGTACGGAAAAACTCCTGCTCAGATTGCCCTAAAATGGAATGTAGACAGGGGGACAATGGTAATTGTAAAATCATCAAATCCATCAAGGATTAGGGAAAATATTTCTATTTTTGATTTTGACCTTGATGATTCTGATAGACTTGCCTTAAGAGGGCTTGATAAAAACACAAGATTTTCTAATGATCCAGAAAATGATGAATGGCTTGACCAAATTAGAAGAGGATAAAAAAATCCAAGGACCAATTTTTAGCATGGTCCTTGGATTTTTGTTCTTATGAGTATTTTTTGGCAAATTCTATATATGCCTTTGCAGCTTTTTCTATAAAGTCCTTTGTCTCACTTACTAGTTTTCCATCTTCATCAAAGTAGTTTTGAATACTTGCAAGGTAGACTTCTGGTTGGTTTAGGGTGATTAGGTTTATAAAGCCAAAGCTTTGTCTTAGGGCGTGGTTACCCATCATAGCTCCTGATTGGCCAATAGACGCAGAGAAAATTGCAGCAATTTTGCCTGACCAGACATTGCCTTCAGGGCCACGGCTTGCTATATCTAGGGCATTTTTAAGGGCAGGGGCTACTCCACGGTTGTATTCTGGAGTGAAAAAGATAAAGCCGTCGTATTTTTTAATCTCTTCTCTAAATCTTGTGTATTCTTCTCTTGGGGAATCTCCGTCTTCGTCTTCGTTATAGAATGGAAGGTAGGAAATATCTATAAATTCAGCCTCATGTCCTTCTCTTATTACCTTTTGTACAATTTCTGCTATTTTTTTATTAAATGATTCTTTTCTAAGTGAACCTACTATTAATCCTATTTTCATTTTTTTCTCCTTAATCTTCAAATTCTAATTCTTCTCTTATAAAGTTACCTGTCTTCAAATCTTCAAAGGCTTGGTCTAGCTCTTTTTCAGTATTCATTACAATTGGACCTGCCCAGGCAACTGGCTCTTTTAACTCTTTTGTTGATATAAAAAGCACTTGGGCAAAGTCATCTGTATTTTTGATTGTAAGAGTATTACCTTTTGTAAGCTTTGCTGCGGTTTTTTCTGTAATTTCTCTACCTTCAATTGTGATATTACCTAGTAAGGTAAAGACCATAACCGAGTTATCTTCCTCGATTTCTAAAGTAATTTCACCCTCTGGATCTAGGTGAATATCGTAATAATCTAGTGGTAGATGATTTCCCCTAAAACCTTCGTGATCTTTAAAAGCTCCAGCCAAGAGTCGAATTTTGCCGCAGTCAAAGTCGATTTCTTTGATGGATTCTTTCCTAACAGCGTGGTAATAAGGTTTGGAAAATTTATCGGCCTTTGGTAAATTTAGCCAAAGCTGGACCCCAAGCAGCCTTTCTACAGCAGGGACTTCTTCTTCGTGCAAAATACCGCTACCTGCATTCATCCACTGGACTTCGCCGTCTGTTATTGTATCTTCATTTCCTAAAGTATCCTTATGGACCATCTTGCCGCTGGATAAATAAGAAATCGTCTCAATTCCCCTGTGAGGATGTAGAGGGAAACCAGCTGTGTAATCGTTGGGATTTTCGCTATCAAAGGAATCAAGCATCAAAATCGGGTCAAATTCTTCGACAGTTTCTCTGCCGAGAACCCTAGTTAGCTTAACTCCAGCCCCGTCCTTGGTTTCGAAGCCTTTAACAAGACTTCTAACTTCTCTTTTAGACATTCTTACCTCCTAATTTTTTTAGAATATTCACTAGGTTTTCTTTTTCGTCACTGTCAAGTATTTCCATGTAGTCATTAATCATATTTTCATTTTCTGGGACGATTTTAGCTATTACATCTCTTCCGATATCAGTAAGGGAGAGGATGCAGATTCTCTTATCGTTTGGATTTGATTCTCTTTCTATATAGCCCC
>CAMEGY010000095.1 GCA_945916625.1 uncultured Anaerococcus sp. | reverse complement strand
TCTATACTTCGTGCTTCGCACTCGTATATATTGTGAAGACCTATCCCAATTTGATTAAATCAAATTGATGGAAGGTCTGACACTTTAGTATTAGAATAGAAATCCCCGGCCATAGCCGGGGTTAAGGAACGTAATCTTTTTAGAATCAATGCTCGTATTCCTCGCATCGTTTCTAAAAAATTACATAAGGTTTCTCATCGATTTATACTTCGCACTTCGTGCTTGATAAACCGTGAGAATCATAAAAATTTTTGTTTAAAAATTTTTATTACCATTAGGAGGTGTATATGAGTTTTTGTTTTAAGAAAGATCAGGAAAAGTTTGATCAATTTGTAGAATTTTTGGATGCTAACAAGGACAAGAAGGGTGCCGTGATGCCAATTCTTCAAAAGGCCCAGGAAATTTTCTCCTACATACCAGAAGAGATTGTGGATTTGATGGCCCTTAGGATGGGTGTGCATTCTTCAGAAATCTATGGGGTAGCGAGTTTCTATTCTCAGTTTTCCTTTATACCAAAGGGAGAGCACGAGATTTGCGTTTGCTTGGGTACTGCCTGTTATGTAAAAGGCTCTGATAAAATCCTTGAGGCTCTGGAAGAAAAGCTCGATATCAAGTGCGGCGAGACTACAGCTGATGGCAAGATAAGCCTAACTGAAGCTAGGTGTATCGGAGAATGTGGGATTGCTCCTGTTGTAAGTATTGATGCATCAAAAAATGTCGGCATGGCGACTAAGGCTATGGTAGATGAAATAATAGCAAAGGCACTGGAGGATAATGATGAAGTCAAAGCTTGAAGGTATCAAAAGAGAAGCTTATGAAAAGTTAATAGATAGACTCAATCCAGATGAATACATAATCGAAGGCGAAGATATAAGGCTTAAGGGCGATTTTTATGAAAATCAAGTAAGGCTAGTCCTTCGAAATTGTGGGATAATCGACCCTAATTCGATCGACGAATACATTGCCAGAGACGGATATTTTGCCCTGGAAAAAGCAATCTTCGATATGGAAAGAGATGAAATTATAAGAGTAGTCACAGATTCAGGTCTTAGGGGCAGGGGCGGAGCGGGTTTTCCTGCAGGTCGCAAGTGGGATACTGCCTTCAAACAAGATACTGACACCAAATACATAATTTGTAACGCTGACGAGGGTGATCCTGGTGCCTTCATGGATAGGTCAATTTTAGAATACGACCCTCATTCAGTTCTTGAGGCCATGGCAATTTGTGCTAGGGCTGTTGGTGCAAAGGAAGGCTTTGTCTATGTTAGAGCCGAATATCCAAAGGCTGTCAAGGCATTGAGACGCGCCATAGCAGATGCCAAAGAATACAATCTCTTAGGAGAAAACATTCTAGGATCAGATTTTTCTTTCAATATTGACCTAAGACTTGGGGCAGGCGCCTTTGTTTGTGGCGAAGGTACAGCCCTTATGGAGTCTATCGAAGGCAAGCGTGGCCAACCTCGTAACAAGGAATTTAGGACAACAGTCAAGGGCCTTTGGGGCAAGCCAACTGTAATCAATAACGTAGAAACCTTTGCCAATGTGGCACAAATTATCCTAAAAGGTGCTGAATATTTCAGAGCCTACGGCACAGAAAAATCTCCAGGAACCAAGGTCTTTGCCCTAGTAGGCAAGGTCAAAAATTCTGGTCTTGTAGAAGTGCCAATGGGTACATCAATCAATTCTATAGTATATGACATAGGATGTGGAATCCAAAATGACAAGAAGGCCAAAGCCGTCCAAACTGGCGGACCTTCTGGCGGCTGTATTCCAGAATCACTTTTTGATACAGGCTGCGATTTCGAATCACTCAAAGAAATCGGCTCTATAATGGGTTCTGGCGGCATGGTTGTCATGGACGAAGACGACTGCATGGTGGATGTGGCGAGGTTTTTCCTAGAATTTTCTGTAGACGAATCTTGCGGTAAGTGCACACCTTGTAGGATTGGAAACAAGAGACTACTTGAGATGCTTGATTTGATCGTAACTGGAAAAGCAGACGAAGAAACCCTTCACAAGCTCAAAGAGCTTTCTGAAATAGTATCTGAAACAAGCCTTTGCGGTCTTGGCCAAGCCTCACCAAACCCTGTTTTATCAACAATGAATTACTTTTATGACGAGTACCTAGCCCATGTAGCTGGCAATAAAACTTGTCCTGCAAAAAGGTGCAAGGACCTTGTTGATTACATAATTACAGATGATTGTATAGGCTGTAGCAAGTGTGCTAGGGCCTGCCCTGCTAGTGCGATTTTCGGCAAAGTCCGTGAAATCCACCACATAGACCAAAACCTTTGTATAAAATGTGGCACCTGTATGGAACATTGCCCAGTTGATGCCATTGTTTTAGGATAGGAGTAGATATGATTAAGATAAAAATAAATGATCAAGAAATAGAAGTTAGGGAAAAAACCACAATCCTATCAGCTGCCAAGGCTTTGAATATAAAGATTCCTACCCTTTGCCATATGGATTTATCAAAGATTAATTTTGTCAACAAACTTGCATCTTGTAGGGTTTGTTTGGTAGAAGATTTGGGCAGTGGCAAACTCCTTCCTTCCTGCGCAACCTTCTGCAAGGACGGGATGGAAATAAGTACTGACAGCCAAAAGGTAGTTAGAGCTAGAAGGGCCGTTGTAGAATTAATCCTTTCAGACCACCCAGATGACTGTCTAAAATGCGCTAAAAACCTAGATTGCCAGCTCCAACAAATTGCAGCTGACCTAAGTATTAGGGAAATAAAATATCCGGGCGAGAAAAGAAATCTACCAATCGATAGCTCTTCCTATTCCCTAGTTAGGGACCCAAATAAGTGTATCCTTTGTAGAAGATGCGAAACCATGTGCAATGAAGTCCAAACTGTAGGCGCACTTGCAGAAATCGGACGTGGTTTTGAAACACACGTAGGATCAACCTTTAATAGAAAAATGTTTGAGACAACCTGTACCTTCTGCGGCCAGTGCTTGGCAGTTTGCCCAACTGGAGCCCTTACAGAAAGGTCAAATGTCTCAGACCTTTGGAAAATTTTAAGCAGAAAAAAAGAAGAAGATTTGGTAATTGTACAGATAGCCCCTGCTGTTAGGGTCGCCCTTGGCGAAGAATTTGGCCTAGACCCAGGCACTCCTATAACAGGTCAGATGGTCACAGCCCTTAGACGTCTTGGTTTTGACAAGGTCTTTGATACAAACTTTGCAGCAGACCTTACAATCATGGAAGAAGCCCACGAATTTATAGGAAGGCTTTCTGAAGATAAGCCAATCCTTACCTCCTGCTGTCCAGGTTGGGTAAACTTTATGGAGCACCAGTTCTCAGATTTGATTGATATACCATCAACTTGCAAGTCCCCACACGAAATGTTTGGAGCAATAGCAAAATCCTACTATGCAGAAAAGGTTGGTGTAAATCCAGAAAACATTACGGTAGTATCAGTCATGCCATGTATAGCCAAAAAATACGAGGCCAAACGTGATGAATTAAACAAAGAGGGCATATCAGATGTAGATGTGGTTATCACCACTAGGGAGCTTGCGGCAATGATAAAAGAAGCTGGAATCGACCTTGTAAATCTCTCTGAAGATGACTTTGACAATCCTCTAGGCGAATCTACCGGTGCAGGTACAATCTTTGGAGCAAGCGGAGGCGTAATCGAAGCGACAATCAGAACAGCCTACGACACCCTCACAGGAGAAAGCCTAGAAGAAGTAGAATACGAAGAGCTTAGGGGTCTTAGAGGAGTCAAAAAAGCGACTGTCAATATAAATGGCAGGGATATCCGTATTGGGGTAGTAAACGGACTTGGTAATACCAGGAAAATCTTAGAAAAAATCCGTTCTGGCGAAGAGAAGTTTGATGCCATAGAAGTTATGGCCTGCCCAGGAGGTTGCGTAGGTGGCGGTGGCCAACCTTTCCACAAGGGAGACCTCTCAATCCTAAATCAAAGAGCCAAGGGACTTTATAAAATTGATGAAGAAAAAGTTTATAGAAAGTCCTACGAAAACCCATCAATCAAAAAACTTTACGAAGAATACCTCGGAGAACCAGGAAGTGATATTGCCCACGACCTCCTCCACACCTCTTATAAGGAAAGGCCAAAATATTAAAATACTTAAATAAATATAACACAAGTCCAGGGCGAGCAAAAGCTTGCCCTTTTGTGATATAATAATAAAAGAAGGTAAATTTACTACATGAATTTTGTGCTAAAAGCATCAGACCTTCAAGCAATCCGACATTATCGGATTGTGATAGGTCTTCGTGAAGAACGTAATCTTTTTCCTAGTAATGCTCCTATTCGTCGCATGTCCTCTGCGAGCCGATGGAATCCACATGGCCCAGCTTATGAAAGAAGAAGATTTCGAAAAAGATCTTGACCTAGTAACATAAATGGAGCAAGGGTCATGGACCTAGAAGACTCCTACGGCCTAGACATAGGTAAGTATGCCAACTTCATAGTCCTAGATGCGGTTAGCCCATTTGATGCTATCAGAAATAGGGCCGAATGCTTAGCAGGCGTAAGAGGCGGCGAATTTTTATTTAAAAAAGCCAAAAGAACCTATGAAATAAACCTTGATATATAAGACCAACTAGCCCCAGCCGGGGCTTTTA
>CAMEGY010000094.1 GCA_945916625.1 uncultured Anaerococcus sp. | reverse complement strand
CCTCCCGATTACGAAGATTCAACTGTAAGTAGAATAGTAATCTAATTTACAAAATACAAAGAATAATTGTGAATAAAATAATCCTATATAAATGTGAAAAATAAATTAATAATCATTATATAAATCTGAATTTTATTGTAAAATCATCTTCAGAAATAGTATTATATATCTAAAGAGAGGATTTATGAAGATTTTAATTACAAGCGATTGGTACTGGCCTGTTGTTAATGGGGTGGTCCGTTCGGTTATGAATTTAATTGAATATTTAGAGGCTGCGGGTCATGATGTCAGGGTTCTGACCCTTTCTAATACTACAAAATCATACCAAGATGGCAAGGTTTATTATGTTGGCAGTCTTTCTGCTGTCAAGATCTATCCCCAAGCCAGGGTTACAAACCTTTTGGCGGCAAGCCATCTTAAGGAGATAAAGGAATGGGCACCTGATGTCATCCATTCCCAGTGCGAATTTTCGACCTTTATTATGGCAAAAAGAATCGCATCAGATATTGATATTCCAGTAGTCCACACCTATCATACGGTTTATGAAGACTACACTCATTATTTTATCCCGTCTAAAAGAGCGGGTAAAAAGCTTGTTTCTGTAGTTAGTAAGACTTTTGCAAGCTTCTGTGATAGGATAATTGTCCCAACCTATAAGACCAAAAAACTCCTTCTGACTTATGGGATTTATGATGGAATGATTGACATTATCCCTACAGGGATCAATATTCCAGAGCTTTATGACAAGAAACTTTTGAGGAAATCTTTGGGAATTGACGAGGATGCCAAGGTTCTTTTGTACCTAGGCAGGCTTGGGGCTGAGAAAAATATTCAGGAAATTATGGCCTATTACGATAGGCTTAAGGATGACTCTATCAAGCTTTTCATAGTTGGTGGGGGCCCTTACCTAAAAACTCTTAAGGAAGATGCAGATAAAATCAGCAAGGAAGTGGTATTTACCGGCATGGTCGATGCAAATTCTGTTAACCGCTATTACCAGGCGGCAGATATTTTCACAACAGCATCCACATCAGAAACCCAGGGTCTTACATACTATGAAGCCCTTGCTAATGGGACTATTGCCCTTTGCAGGGACGATTCTGTCCTTGACGGGGTAATCAAAAATGGTTTCAATGGTTTTAAATACGTAGACTTTCAAGGATTTGAGAAATTTGTGGACAGGGTATTTTCCGATAGGGAAACTAAGGAGCTTTTAGAGGCAAATGCAAGGTCTTATGCCCAAGAGCACTTCTCAAAGGAGGGTTTTGGTGAAAAGTGCCTAGCTTCCTACAAGCAAGCAATAGAGGATTATGAGCGTGAAAGTATTAGTATATTCAAAAGACTATGACACAGTGAAAGAATCAGGCGTAGGCAAGGCAATTGACCATCAGATTAAGGCCCTTAAGCTTGCCGGTTGTGATTTTACACTGGATGAGAAGGACGATTTCGACCTGGTCCATATTAATACAATACTTCCAGGCTCTGTTATCTTTGCCCAAAAGGCTAAAAGGCTTGGCAAAAAAGTCATCTACCACGGCCACTCAACCATGGAGGATTTCAAAGATTCCTTTATATTTTCTAATAAAATAGCACCTCTATTTAAGAAATGGTTAATCCATGCCTACAAAAAGGGAGATTTAATCCTAACTCCAACAAACTATTCTAAAAATATTTTGGAGACCTATGGCCTAGACCGTCCCATAGAGGTTGTGTCAAATGGGATAGATTTAGACTTTTGGCAAGGGAAAAAAGATGACAGAAAAAACTTCTACCAAAAATATAAGCTAGACCCTAAGAAAAAGACAATAATTTCTGTGGGCCTTCCTATAAAAAGAAAGGGCATTGACGATTTTATAAACTTAGCTAGAAAAATGCCCCAGTACGAATTTATCTGGTTTGGCAAGCTCGATAAGGCTCTGATGAGCCCTGATATAAAAAAAGAAATCGAAAATAGTCCGGATAATTTCCACACACCAGGCTATGTGGATAGTGAAGCGATCAGACAGGCCTACTCGGCTTCGGACTTGTATGTGTTTTTGACCCACGAAGAAACAGAGGGCATAGTCCTCTTAGAAGCCCTAGCAACTAAGGCCAAAATCCTAATTAGGGATATAGAAATTTTTGAAGATGGCTTTGTCGATGGAGAAAATATCTACAAGGGTAAGACACTAGAAGATTTTGAGAGAAAAATAAAGGGGATTGTCGAAGCTGACCTTCCCGATTTGACTGAAAAAGCCTATGCCAAGGCCAAAGAGAAATCAATCGAGAAAACAGGCAAGAGGCTGGTTGACCTTTACGAAAGGACGATTAATAATGAGATCGGTAATTAAATTAATAGGGCTAATGCTACTTTTTATCTTCCCACCACTTTTAGTAAATTATTTTTTGGTAAGTGTTGATGTCATGGGTGATTCAGCCATGATAATTTCACAAATTGCCATAGTAGGAATTAGCCTTGCGATAATTATGATTTACCTAAAAGGCAAAAAGGTCTACGAGGCTAAAACTCTTTATCTAATAGATGAGACGAAAGACCTAGAAGGTCTTAGAAACCTAAGAAGTAAACGCATTTCTTATGATTCCAAAGCTAATATCACCAAGGCTATTTTGCTAAAAGAATTTAGTCAAGAAGAAGGAGCAAAGCTCCGCAAATACACAAACAAAGTCGCTGATATGGACCACTACTATTCGGCCTTTATAAAAAACGCCGACCCTAAGATAAGAGAAGAATACAAGGTCCGCCGTGATAATTTTGGCAAAAAATACAAGCATAAAAAATTCGCCTACACAGACTTTAAGGAAAATCTAAAGATGAGCTGCAAGTGGATCTTAGGGTTTTTCTTGATACTAATAGTGACAGGACTTTTCCAAAAATACACAAACAACAAAGACCTATACGTTTTTGCCTATATTTTCCAAATGATTTTTGGAGCAGGCTTTATGATAAATACCATCATTTGGCTATCAAGAACCCTCAAATCATATTGGGATAGGGAATATATTTAAGACCAGAATCCTGGTCTTTTTTTGTGGGATAATTAAAAGTGAAATTCATATATTGAAGTATTTAAAATAAAAACTTAAAATATTCAATTTTTACTTTACAAATATCAAGGTAGATAGTATAATTCAATCAAAAGGGAGGTAGAAATGATTAATAAATGTCCAAACTGTGGTGACCACATGGTAATCACTTCATATAGATGCAATTCTTGTTTTACAGAAGTACATGGAGAGTTTGAGGTTGACTCATTTTCTAGATTAGATGCTGAAGATAAGGAGTTTATCGAGCTTTTCCTACAAAAAAGAGGCTCAATCAAAGATGGAGGCGAAGAAATAGGCATTTCTTATCCTACAGTTAGAAATAGGATAGATAAAATTGTAAGCAAACTTGGCGGCAAGGTAGACAAAAAAACTCACAGGATAGATATCCTAAATATGTTAGATAATGGCGAAATCACACCAGAAAAAGCCAAACAATTACTAGAGGAGATAAACAATGACTGAAGAAAAACAAATAATCTTAAACATGCTTAAGGAAGGCAAGATCACAGTCGAAGAAGCAAGTGACCTCCTTAGCGCAATCGGTGAAAAAAAATCAAGAGAGAATGACTTTACAGGTAGGATAGGATCAACTGTTGATTCTATAATCAAAAAGGCAGCTGAAGCCATATCTGCAATTGATATAGACCAAGCCTTTGATATCCACAATTTCAACCTTAAAGGCGAAAACAACAGCCACAAGGATATAAGGGTGGATGATGAGATCGACGAGATAAATATAGACCTAATAAACGGGGAAATCTACGTAGAAAAAGGCACAGAAAAAGGGATAATTATCTCAACTGACGTATTTTCTAAAAAAGCCAACCTAGAAGACTATATCAATGTAGAAATCAGAGACAATGTCCTAGATATAGATGAAAACCCTGACTACAAAAACCTTGGAGCAAGCGTAAAACTAAGGGTCCAAGTAGGCAAAGATTATTACGAAAAGCTAAATATAAATACAGTAAATGCTAGGGTAGAAATAGCTGATACAGACTTTAGAGATCTAAATATCGACTCTGTAAATGGCAAGATTATCTTAATAAATTCAAAAGCTGGTGTAGATATAGACAATGTAAATGGAAAAATCGACATCAAAAATGTAGATGGAAGACTAAGAATAGACAATGTATCTGGCACAATCTATCTTGCAAGTATGAAGGGTGAATTGGTAGAAGTAGACAATGTTTCGGGCAATATCAGAGTAGATGGCCTAGAAAGTGATAAAATAATTGCAAACTCAAGGTCTGGATCAATTAGAATATACAATATCAAAGAAACAAAAGAAATAGACCTAGAAACAGTAAGCGGCATAATAGTAGTAGATACGAACGACTATGACGGCGACATCAAGGCCTTCGCAGAAAGCCCAGCTGTAAATGTAACAGAAAAATTCACAAACAAAATCAAAACAGACGAAGGCTACGACCTATCAACACCAGGCGAAGAAGCCAAACTAAATATAAAAGCAAAAACCGGATACGGAAAAGTTTCGTTGAGATAAGAGGCAAGCCCGTCCGGCTCGTGGAGGACCCTCCATGGAATGGTCGAACGAAGCTCGAAGCCCGTCCGGCTTTGAGAGATAGCCCGTCCGGCTCGTTGAGGACCCTCCATGCGAAGCCCTAACCCCGTTTCT
>CAMEGY010000093.1 GCA_945916625.1 uncultured Anaerococcus sp. | reverse complement strand
ATTATGGATATAGGTTCAAATACTGTCAGGCTATCTGTTTATAAGGAAAGAAACGGGGAAGCGGTGATTCTTTTTTCTGAAAAAGACCAGGTCAGTTTGTAATCCTATGTCAAAGACGGCAAGCTTACAAATAAAGGAATTAAGAGGCTTTACAACACTCTTAAAAAGTTTAAGGCGCTTGTGGATAACTTTGAAGACATAGACGGGGTCTATCCTTTCGCAACAGCTACAGTGAGGGATGTGGCTAATAGGAAAGAAATTTTAGACTTGATGAAAAAAGATCTTGATCTTGATATTGAAATTTTATCAGGTGAGGAAGAGGCAAAACTTGCCTTTGTGGGTGCCTCTGTATCTACTGAAGTAAAGGAGGGGGTCCTTTGCGATATAGGAGGAGGCTCAACTGAGGTAGTTATTATCGGTCAGGGTAAGGTTATTAAATCGAATTCCTTATCTATTGGATCTTTATCAGCCTTTAACGACTATGTTGATGGGCTTTTTGTGGATAAGGATTCAAAAAAACTAATTGAAAATAAAGTCCTACAACTTTTTGATGATTCTAGTATCTATGAGGAAGATTTTAAGATTTTATCAGCTGTTGGAGGTTCGGCAAGGGCTGCCCTTAATTTTTATAAGGACTATTACAAGCTCGAAGACGATACCAGAAGCATGGATGTCAAAGAATTTGATTCCATGGTTAAAGACCTTATAAAAAAATCAGATAAGAAGAAAATGCGTATGATCTTAGATATCAAGCCAGATAGAATCCATACACTCCTACCTGGTATGATTATTTTAAATGAAATTAGCAAATTTTTTAATATAGAAACTATAAATGTTAGCCAAACAGGGGTTAGGGAAGGATATGTCTATAGCAAACTTTTAGGAAGGAAATAGACATGAAAATTTTACACAAAATAGGGAATTATCCTGGCTAGACTTTAATAAAAGAGTGATAGAAGAAGCGAAAGATAGGACAGTTCCTGTACTTGAAAGGCTAAAATTTTTATCGATTTATGATACAAATTTAGAAGAGTTTTTTATGGTGAGGGTAGGGTCTTTGACTGACCTATCCAAACTTAAGAAGCAAGCAATTGACAATAAGTCAAATATGACTCCAACCGAGCAGATAAGAGCTATCTTAGATAAGCTTATTCCTATGTACGAAGAGAAAGATAAAATCTACGAAAATCTCTTGGAAGACTTGACGGAGGTTGGTATAAATATACAAAAAATTTCAGACCTTGATGAAAAAGATTTGTCTTTATGCCAGGCATATTTTGATACAAAAATAGAGCCAATCTTATCTTTTCAAATCATAGACAGGGTCCATCCTCTGCCAAGGCTTGCAAATCTCAGCCTATCAGTTATATATGATTTGGCAAGAAAAAAGAGCAAAAATGATGAAAATGAAGGGATTATAGGGATTATCTATGTGCCAGAAAGGCTCAAAAGATATGTAAGGATATCTGATAAGACCTATGTTCTGCTTGAAGATATAATAAAGGTATGCGGGCCAAAAGTCTTTGAGGGCTACAAGGCAAAAAACTCATTTGTGATGAGCCTAACAAGAAATGCAGACATTAGCTTTGATGATGATGACTATGATGTAGAGGAAGACTTTAGGTCCTATATGAAAACTAAGCTTAAAAAAAGAAAGAGACTAGGACCAGTAAGGGTAGAGGTAGACCAAGCCTTATCCCCAGAAGATACGGTATTTTTATGCAATAATTTTGGCATAAGTGAAAAGTCAATCTTTTTATCAAAAACTCCTTTTCAATTAGGCTTTATCTTTGATTTTATAGAATCTTTGCCTGATGAAATAAAGAGTGAAAACACCTACGAAAAATTTAACCCAATGCCAAAGGTAGGCCTAGATAGACATAGGTCAATGATTGACCAAGTGATAGAAAAAGACAGGATTTTATCCTATCCTTATGAGTCTATAGATCCCTTAATTAAGCTATTGGATGAGGCAGCTAATGACCCAAGCGTTGCCTCCATAAAGATTACCCTTTATAGGATTGCCAAGGACTCAAAGATTGCAGAAAGCCTTATAAGAGCAAGTGAAAATGGCAAGGAAGTCATCGTCTTAATGGAGCTTAGGGCGAGATTTGACGAAGATAATAATATTTTTTGGTCATCAAGCTTAGAAGAGGCAGGTTGTAAGATCATCTACGGTTTTGACCACTACAAGTGCCACTCTAAAGTTCTTCTAATCACAAGGCTTGTCGACGGAGAAATTTCCTTTATCACTCAGGTATCAACAGGAAATTATAACGAAAAAACCGCCAAACTTTACACAGATTTTTCCTATTTGACGAGCAATCAAGTAATTGGCCAAGATGCCAAGGACTTGTTTGATAACATCATGATTGGAAATCTAAACGGTCAATACAACAAGCTCATAGTTTCACCTAAATCAATGCAAGAAGGTCTTGAAAAACATATCAGAGAAGAGATTTCTAAAGCCCTAAACGGACAAGAAGGCTATATCAGGCTAAAAATGAACTCAATTTCTGATAGAGGACTAATTGACCTTTTACAAGAGGCATCATGTGCGGGAGTCAAGATAGAAATGATGGTAAGGGGTATTTGCTGCATCCTCCCAGGTGTGGAAGATACAACAGAAAACATTGAAGTCTACCAAATAATAGGCAGATTTTTAGAGCATCACAGGGTATATCAATTTGGAAAAAATATTCCTAAAGTCTATATTTCTTCTGCAGATTTTATGACTAGAAATATTAGAAATAGGGTGGAAGTAGCTGTTCCAATATAAGATAGGGACTCTAGGGACTATATCCTAGAATTTTTGGATATGATGTTTTCAGATGATGTAAAATCAAGAAAGCTCGGTCCTGATGGTAAATATTATAAGCCAGATAATATTAATAATATCAACGCCCAAGAAAAGCTGATGGGAAAAGCCATTGATGACTTTAAAAACCTTAATGAGTATAAGGAAAACAAAGTTTCAAATAATCATAAAATTTTATACCCCAATAAAGAGAGAAAAGCCTATGAAAAAAGAGGAATCTTAGACATTCTTAAAAAACTTTTTAAGAAATAGTCAAAATAAAACTAAAATTTATGAAAATCCGATATATTTGTCGGATTTTTTTATTTTATCTCAAAATTATAGACATTTGACCCTGTTAATTTTAGCAAAGTCGTGTTATAATGATAGTAACGAAATGTATTATCAGACTTAAATAGGAAATTGAAATATATTTAATATTTAAGAAAGATTTTACAAACCCTTAGACTTACACGAAAATATTGAAATAAATAGAGGAATAAAAAATGTCAAATAAAGGTATAAGAGAGCTTAAGAGACGCAAAAGAAGAGAAGCAAAAAGAAGAAGAAAAAAAGTGGCATTAGTAGGTGTGGGACTTGCTTTGACCCTAACAACTGCTAAATTTGCCCTACAAAAAGAGGATAATTACCAAATCAGAAGACCAAGTGAATACAGAATTGCATCAGGTGAACTTTTAGATCAAACAGAAAATGAAGAGAAAGCATCTACATCTGACATCCACGTGGCTACTGAAATTGGCTTTAACGATATAGATATAAAAGACGAACTAAAAATCGAAGACAGCTCCTATCAAAGCGAGCTAATAGAGTATGTAAAGTGCCTACAAACTCAGTATGCCTACCAATTTCCAAATGACTATTCTAAAACTGATAAGTTCATCAAGGAAGGCCAATACTTGGGGTTTTATGGCTGTGAAAATGGCTTTGCAAAGGTTAAAATAGACGATTCATATTATTATGTGAATAAATTTGGCCTAGCAAAGACAGAAAAGGAAGAAGAAATCAAGGTTGTAAATGGACTTGCCTATGTAAGCGAAGCTTATCCACTACCAGCAAATTTTGATCCAGGTGTGGACAGGACTGCTAGGCGTGCCTTTGAAACTATGCGCCAAGATATGGCAAGATTAGGTCTTGACCTAAGGATAGCATCTGATTATAGAGGCTATGAGCTAGAGGGTAAGATGTATGATGCGGGAGAAGTGGATAGTTCACCATCAGGCACAAGCGAGCACCAATTAGGAAATGCCTTTGACTTTTTTACAGAAGGCAGCAAATATAATGACAAATTTGAAGCGACTGCAGAGTATAAATGGCTAGCAGAAAATGCTTATAAATACGGTTTTATTGAAAGGTACCCAAAGGGTAAGGAAAATAAAACAGGCCATAAAGCAGAGGCTTGGCATTTTAGGTTTGTAGGTGTATCAAAGGCTAAGGAAATTTATGACAATAATCTAACTTTAGAAGAGTTTTTGAAGATATCATAGATATCTGAATTAAACAAAACGGGAGGAAAAATGAAAGCAATAGTAACAGATAAAGCACCAGCAGCTGTTGGCGCTTATGCACAAGGTATTCAAACAGAATCATTAATTTTTACATCAGGTCAGCTACCACTAGATCCAGAAACAGGAGAACTTGTATCTGAAATCAAAGCAGCTACAAAAAGAGCCCTAGAAAACGTGAAGGCCATAGTAGAAGCAGGTGGCTCATCAGTAGATAAAATTGTAAAATGTAATGTATTTCTTGACGATGTAAATGACTTTGCAGCTTTCAACGAAGTATACGAAGAATTCTTCGGCGACCACAAACCAGCAAGATCTGCCCTAGAAGTAGCAAATATTCCAAAAGGAGCAGTAATAGAAATCGAAGCTATAGCCTTGTCCTAA
>CAMEGY010000092.1 GCA_945916625.1 uncultured Anaerococcus sp. | reverse complement strand
AGAATTGGTCAAGACTTAGTAAATGAAGGGTTTTTTGACAGGGGTATTTCTGTAGTTGAAACATTTGATACAGAAATTATTGAAAAGACATACAAACCATATGATGATCTTTGCCTATCAGTTACCCTTCAAAAAGATGGAAATTTTGTTACAAATCTAATTGGAAACTTGGCAGAAAGTTTGACCTTAAATGATCTAGGTAGGATTGAAGAAATATTTTTAAATGACAATCTTCAGATAGTATCATTTACAATCACTGAAAAAGGCTACAACCTATATGCACCAAATGGTGATTTTATGGATGTAGTTAAGGCTGACTTAGAAAATGAGCCTGAGGATAGCAAGCACCTTATGAGTATAGTTACAAATCTTTTAAATAAGAGATTTGAAAAAAATAAGAAAGAACTTACTCTCCTTAGCCTTGATAACTGTTCTGAAAATGGTGATAAGGTTAGAGATTCTATCATGCTTATAGCCAATAAATGGAATGAGTCCGGCAAGGTATCTGACGAATTTATAAACTATCTTGAAGAAAAGGTATCATTCCCACTTTCCATGATAGATAAAATCACCCCAAGACCAGCCAAAGAAGTTAAAAAATATGTGGAAGAGCTTGGATTTGAAGATATGGATATAGTTGTGACAAGCAAAAATACCCATACAGCTCCATTTGTAAACAGTGAAGAAAGTGAATACCTAGTAATTGAAGATAACTTCAAAAATGGTAGGCCAGATTTTACTAAGGCTGGGGTCTACTTAGCAGATAGGGATACTGTAAATAAGGTTGAAACTATGAAAGTTACAACATGCCTAAATCCACTTCACACAGTTCTTGCAACATATGGTTGTGTTTTAGGCTATGAAACAATTGCAGATGAAATGAAAGATCCTGAACTTGTTAAACTTATCAAGAAGATTGGTTATGATGAGGGACTAAAGGTAGTTGTTAACCCAGGAATCATAGATCCAAAAGAATTTATTGATGAAGTAATAAATGTGAGATTCCCAAATAAATTTATGCCGGATACACCACAAAGGATAGCAACCGACACATCTCAGAAGATTCCAGTTAGATTCGGTCAAACGATCAAGGGATATATAAAAGATGAAAACCTAGATGTAGCAGACCTTAAGTATATACCACTAGCCCTAGCAGGCTACTTAAGATACCTATTAGGAGTAAATGATGAAGGAGAGGCTTTCGAGCTTTCTAGTGATCCACTAATGGATTATCTAAAGGAAAGTCTTG
Source organism: uncultured Anaerococcus sp. (assembly GCA_945916625.1). Next base: position 3,493 of record CAMEGY010000092.1, on the reverse strand, counting down.
ATGGTATAAGTCTTGGTAATTTCAAAGTAACTGAAGGACTAAGAAGTCTACTCAGAAATGAAGAAATATTTGCTGTAAACCTAGAAGAAGTCGGCCTTGATAAAATTGTAATCGATTATTTCGAAGAGCTAACAAAAGGCCCAGGCAGTGTAAGAGCGACACTTAAAAAATACCTAGGATAGGTAAAGGAGGAAGATATTATGAAAATGACTTTTAGACACTACGGAAATAACGATCCAATCTCATTAGAATATATTGCGCAAATTCCAGGAGTTACTGGTGTAATGGTAATGATGAATGAATGGGAAGCAGGAGAAGTTTGGGAAAAAGATGTTTTCCAAGAGTATGTAGACAAGTGCCATAAAGTTGGTCTTGATTGTGAGATTATAGAATCAATAAATGTTCACGAAGATATAAAGATGGGCCTACCAACTAGGGATAAATATATAGAAAATTATAAACAATCCCTAAGAAATGTAGCTGAATGTGGCGTTAAAACTGTAATTTATAACTTCATGCCAGTTTTTGACTGGGTAAAGACAGAGTTATACAAAGAGCTTCCTGACGGATCAAACACCCTTGCCTTTGACCAAGCTAAGGTAGAAGGTCTAACTCCAAGAGATATGGTAAACGAAATCCTAGATGGAGCTGGTAACTTCGAGCTGCCAGGATGGGAACCAGAAAGACTTTCCCAACTTGAAGATGTACTAGAAAAATATAAGGATATTGATGAAGATAAACTAAGAGAGAACTTCAAATATTTCCTAGAAGCAATAATACCAACCTGTGAAGAAGTAGGAATCAAGATGGCAGTTCACCCAGATGACCCAGCTTGGCCAATTTTTGGTATTCCGAGAATCACTTCTACTCCAGAAGACTTAGAAAAAATTGTAAACCTCGTAGACTCTCCATCAAATACACTTTGTATTTGTACAGGCTCACTAGGTTCTAGAGTTGAAAACAATGTAGCAGAGATAATTAAAGATTATGCTAAGAGAGGCAAGATTGGAGCAATGCATGTTAGAAACATCAAGTTTACTGGCGACAAACAATTCTACGAATCAGCTCACTTATCAAAATGCGGCTCTCTAGATATGTATGAAATCATGAAAGCTCTTTATGAAGGCGGCTTTGATGGCTACCTAAGGCCAGACCATGGAAGAATGATCTGGGGCGAAGAAGGAAGAGCTGGCTACGGCTTATACGACAGAGCCCTAGGAGTTTCTTACCTAAACGGACTTTGGGAAGCAATTGATAAAGCAGCAAGAAAATAATTAAGAACTCTAAGCCTAGGTATATGTTATGCTTAGGCTTGACCATATAGAAATTATTTATCTATTTTAATTTTAAACTTAGCATAGACCTAGTAGGGATGTCATATGCAGAAAAAGAGGAATTATGATTAAAAAAATTACAAAGATTATTATAGGTCTTTTTGCACTTTGCATATTTGCAGCTTGTGGCAATAATGGATCTAACTTAGGAAAAACAATTATTAGAATTGGACACAATCAATCTCAAAACCACCCAACCCATAAGGGGCTTGTAGCTTTTGAAGAATATATAGAAGAAAATTTGGGAGATAAGTATGATGTACAAGTTTTCCCATCAGAACTTCTAGGCTCTCAAACAGACATGGTACAACTTACACAAACAGGGGCTATAAATATGGTAGTAGCAAGTAACTCAATCCTTGAGACCTTTGATGACTTCTACGAAATATTCAACCTACCATACTTATTTGCCTCAGCCGAATCTTATCATGCAGTTATGGATGATGAGTCTATAACAGGACCGATATTTACATCTACAAGAGATGGGGGACTTGAATCTGTAACTTGGCTAGATGCAGGAAGCCGCTCATTTTATACAGTAAATAAACCTATAGAAAAACCAGAAGACCTAAAGGGGCTTAAGATAAGAGTTCAACAATCTCCTACAAATGTTAGGATGATGGAACTTTTAGGTGGTTCGGCATCTCCAATGGGCTTTGGTGAAGTATATACGGCCCTCCAATCAAATATTATAGATGGCGCAGAAAATAACGAAATGAGTCTAACAGACAACGGTCACGGTGAAGTTTGTAAGTATTATTCATATGATATGCACCAAATGATACCAGATATAGTACTCGCAAACTACGAATGGCTAGAAGGTCTTGGAGAAGACAGGAAAATCTTTGATAAAGGGTTTAAGATTATAAACAAGGTTCAAAGAGAAGAATGGACTAAGGCAGTAGAAAATGCCAAAGAAGGTGCAATTAAAATGGGTGTAGAGTTCTCGTATCCTGATCAAAAACCTTTCGTAGAAGCTGTAGCACCACTTACACAAGAAGTTTTATCAAGAAATGAAAAGCTTCTTCCAGTTTATGAAAATATCCAAGAATACAACGAAAAATACCCAGCCAAGGAGGCAAATTAATGAGAAAAGCCCTAGAAAATCTAATGAAATTTTTAACTGCTGGTACACTTTTTATAATGCTTGTATTTGTGGTTTGGCAAGTATTTACTAGATACATTCTATCAGACCCATCTACATGGTCAGAAGAATTAGTATCTTATTTGTTTGCATGGTCGACTCTTTTTGGCGCAAGCCTTGTAGTTAGCGAAAGAGGCCATATGAATATACCAGTTTTAATAGATACAAAATCTGTCAAAACACAAAAAAATGCAAGTATATTTGCAGAGTTAATGATACTAATGTTTTCACTTATTGTCCTAACTTATGGAGGAATAAGAATTACTAACCTAGCACTTAATCAACTTACATCCTCATTAGGGGTAGCAATTGGATTGTTCTATATACCTTTACCACTATCTGGAATAATAAATATAATATTTTGTATATTAAATATTAAAGATATCCTAGATGGTAAGGTAGAATTCTTTCAGGCTAAATCAGCTTCAGAAATTTCTGCTAAAATTGCAAATGAAGCTAGCGAAGTTTCGAAATATGAGAGTGAAGAATTTGGAATAAACGAGGGAGGTAAATAATGGGTGGACAAGCATTAGCAGTTATACTAATAGTTTTAGCATCTTTACTAATAATAGGTGTGCCAATTGCCTTTTCAATTGGTATAGCGTCAATTGTGACAATTATGTCAACAGTACCATTAAATGTTGCGGTTCTTACGGCTGCACAAAGAACCTTTGTGGGCATGAGCTCCTTTACACTAACAGCTATTCCGTTTTTTATCCTAGCAGGTAACTTCATGAACGAAGGTGGTATAGCAAAAAGACTAGTTGACTTTGTAATGGCAATCTTAGGCAAACTTCCTGGAGCTCTTTTGGTAACAAACGTAGGTGCAAACGCACTTTTTGGAGCAATCTCAGGATCAGCATCAGCAGCCGCGGCAGCAGTAGGATCAATGGTAAAATCTGGTGAAGAAGAACTTGGCTATGATCAAGGTCTATCAGCAGCTACAAATGGTGCATCAGCGCCAGCAGGCTTGTTAATTCCTCCATCAAATGCTCTTATCACTTATTCTTTGGTA
>CAMEGY010000091.1 GCA_945916625.1 uncultured Anaerococcus sp. | reverse complement strand
ACAGTGTCAAGGTGCATATAGGCCCTTTCTGCTGGTATATTTACAGCCAATACTTCCTTAACTTCATTTTCACTATCTAAGATTAGATTGTTGGCAAGTTTTTTAATTGCTTCTAGCTCTGTTCTTTGGCTTATACCAACCATTACTAGGTTTTTATTTATATTTAAAATATCCCCACCTTCTATAGAATATCCAGAATCTCTACCGTAGAAATCTCTTGTTCCACCGAAATCTTTATGGTATTTGAAGATATAGTCAGCGTAGATTGTTTCTCTACGTCTTGTTTTTGTGTGCATATAGTTAATTGAAACACCATTTGCTATAGTAGAGTATGGGTCTCTTGTAAAATATAAGTTTGGCATTGGATAGATTGCTGTGTATGCCTTGTTGCTTACGATTTGGTTTATATCATTGAATCCAGCAATTTCTTTTAGTGTTATGCCTGCCATAGTTTTTTTAACAAATTCCTTGGTATCTTTGATAGATCTAAGTAAGGCTTCACTTTCTTTGTAGAGATTTTCGTTTTCAATCTCGGCTTCTTTGAGATATTGGTTTAAGAATTTATCACGCAATCCCTCGTTGTAATCAAGAGTTTCAGCCATAAGGTCCTCTAGATAAACAACCTCGGCTCCATTGTCCCTAAGGATTTTTGCAAATTCATCGTGTTCAGCCTGGGCCTTGGCTAGGTCCGGAATGTCGTCAAATAAAAGTTCTTCTAGCAAGAAAGGAGTTAGGTTTAGTAGCTCCTCACCAGGTCTGTGAAGCATTACCTTTTTAAGTGTCTTGATTTCGTTGTTAACGTTTACTTTTCCCATAACAATCTCCTAAATAAAAAAATTCTTAAAAAAAGGACTAGAGTTGCATTTTGTGCAACAAAAGTCCTTATTATCAACCGGCCTTATGAGGCAAGTATCTTTAGATTTCGTTTTCCTAACTTAATTATATCATGGTTTTATTCTATTTACAATACTTTTAGCTATAATACTCCAAAATTTTAGTTTTGGATATTATATAATTAGTAAATCTAAAAGGCAAGATCATAATTTTTTGAAAATCTAGTATATCTATACCTCTTCTAAAAAGCCCCTGACTTCATCTTCGCTTGTCCTAAATGTGGTCACTAGCCTTGCAATTTTTTGCCCATCTTTTTCTCCTGTTATTTCGAATTGAGCGATATTTTTCCAAATTTTTAAGTTGTTTTCATCAAGTTTTACAAAAATTTGGTTGGATTCAAATGGGTAAGCATGCTTGTAGCCTTTTTCACTAAGGCCTTCTGCTAAGATTTTTGCCATCTCATAGGCGTGTTTTGAGCCTTTTAGATAGGTATCTTCTTCCTTAAATACTGTCTCCCACATTATTCCTGATATGAATCCTTTGGCAAGCATGGTTCCCTTTTGTTTGATTAGGTTTTTCATATCTTTTTTGAGGGTCTCATTTACAACTACTAGAGCTTCTCCGAACAAGAGACCTGCCTTTGTACCTCCCAGATAGAAGATATCGCAAAGTTTTGTGAGGTCTTTTATAGTGTAGTCACATTTGTCAGATGCTAGAGCCGCTGCCATCCTAGCCCCATCTATGAAAAAGTAGAGGCCCTTTTCCTTGCAATAAGCGTAGATTTCTTCTAATTCCTTTTTCTTATAGACAGTACCCAGTTCAGTTGTATTTGAGATATAAACTTTTTTTGGTACTGTTAGGTATTCGGCCCCAAATTTTTCGTGGAAGTTTTTGATAGCATCTTTTGATAATTTGCCATCTTCTGTATCTATGGTTTCTATTTTAAGACCGGTTGCTTCTATAGATCCTGCTTCGTGACCTTCTATGTGGCCAGATTTTGCAGAAATTATAGAATCTTGCTGGCGCATAGCACAAGCAGCTCCCACTATATTTGCTCCTGTACCACCTGGTAGGAAATAGATATCTACATTTTCATCTCCTAGGGTTTTTTTTATTAGTTTTCTAGCATTGTCACTATGGATATCTTCACCATAGCCAGTATTTCTTTCGTCTATTGAAGCTTTTAGGGCGTCAAGGATTTCTGGATAAGCTATAGAGTTATAGTCATTTACAAAAAAATACATATTACCTTCCTTTTTAATCTAAATTAATATTCTTGATTATATTATATCAAATATTAGCTAAAAGACTAGAATGGTTATAGGATATAACGCTTTCCCTTAACATATAAAATCACTTTGCTAAAATATAACGATTATTATTATTGAATAGTATTGATAATTATTATCGAATGTGTTATATTAGAGATACAAGAAAATGACTTTTTGTATTATAGATACTATATAATTTTATATGAAGACTCTTAGTTTTGGTCTTTATATTTATTTTAGATCGAGAGGTTTTATGACATATTTATCAGATGCACCTGTGGCAAGTCACGTAAGAGTGCAAAAAGTCCTCGGTACTGGTCCTATCAAAAGAAGGATTATGGATATGGGGATTACAAAAAATACAGAGATTTACATAAGAAAGTTCGCTCCTTTAGGTGATCCTATACAAATAAATTTGAGGGGCTATGAGCTTACAATTAGAAAAGATGATGCGAAAAACATCTTAGTGGAGGCTATATGACATATAAAATAGCCCTAGCAGGCAATCCGAATTCAGGAAAAACGACACTTTTCAATGCACTAACAGGCTCTGACCAAAGAGTCGGCAACTGGCCAGGAGTTACTGTAGATAAAAAAGAAGGTCTTTTGAAGGGCCATAAAGATATAGTTATCCAAGATTTGCCGGGGGTTTATTCACTTTCTCCTTACACTATGGAAGAGATTGTTTCAAGAAAATACCTAATAGATGAAAAACCAGATTTGATTATAAATTTGGTCGATGGTTCAAATCTCATAAGGAATTTATATCTTACAAGCCAGCTTCAAGAGCTTGGTATTCCTATTATTATTTCCCTAAACATGATGGATATAGTAAGGGAAAAAGGTGATGATATCAAGATTAAGAGCCTAGAAAAAATCCTAAATGCAAAGGTAATTGAAACTGTTGCATCTAAGGAAGAAGGGCTTGAGGGACTGATTGAAGCTATTTTGGATGAAAAAAATCTGGATAAGATTCCAAATACTCTTGCTTTTGACGATGATATCGAAGAAGCTATAAGAAGAGTTGAAAAAATATTAGGACCTAGCCCAGGATTGGGACTTGATAGGTACTATGCAATTAAGACTTTAGAAGAAGACGAGCTTAGTCTTGAGTATTTAAATATTGAAAAGACAAAGCTTGATGAAATTGAAGATATTAGAGAAAATCTTAGAAGAAAATACGATGATGAGACAAGTGCGATTATAATTGGATCTAGGTATGATAAGCTTGAAGAAATTGCTGAAGAGATTTTAGTCGCAGCTCCTAATAAGGTCACTATGACTGATAGGGTTGATAGGATTGTTACTTCAAAACTTTGGGGTCTTCCAATCTTTGCCCTTGTAATGTTTATGGTATTTTTCCTAGCAGTATTTAAGTATTCGCCAGGAACATTGGCTACAGAAGCTGTCAATAGTTTTTTTGACGAAAGTCTGATACCAGCTACTGCCGATCTTATGGAAAAATTCGAAATTAATCCAGTCCTAGCAAACCTTGTTACTGACGGTATTTTAGCAGGTGTGGGTGCTGTTTTAGGGTTTTTACCACAAATGATGGTACTATTTGCCCTACTTTCAATACTTGAAGATGTTGGCTATATGTCAAGGATTGCCTTTATTATGGATAGGCTTTTCAGGAAATTTGGTCTTTCAGGAAAATCTTTCATACCAGCTATGGTTGCCACAGGTTGTGCAGTACCTGGCATCCAAGCTTCGAGAACTATAGAAAATGAGAGAGATAGGAAGATTACAATTATGACAACTTCCTTCATGCCATGTTCTGCAAAGTTACCGGTAATAGCCCTAATTGTTGGTGCTTTTTTCCCATCTCACAGGGTGCTTGTAACATTTTCATTCTATGTGATAGGAATTTTGTCGATAATAGTTTCGGGCCTTATACTTAAGAAGTTTAAGGAGCTTAAGGATAGTCCATCACCATTTATCATGGAGCTACCTCCATACCATGCTCCAAGACCTAAATCAATCCTAACAGATGTCTATAATAAATCTAAATCATACGTGAAGAAGGCTGGAAGCATTATATTAGTGTCAACCATTGTTATTTGGTTCTTACTTAACTTTGACTTTGGCCTAAGATTAGTAGGGGAAGCTAACGATAATTCAATTCTTGCAAGACTTGGATCTGTGATTGCTCATATCTTTAGACCATTAGGATTTGGTACATGGCAAGCAACAGCCGCTACTATTACAGGTTTTGTAGCTAAAGAGAATTTAGTTGCAACTATGGGTATAGTCCTAGGCCTAGGGGGAGAGTTAACTGAAGAAAGTCAGGTCCTTCTTACAGCCTTTAATGCTGCGCTAGCAAGCCCAATAGCTGGATACTCCTTCCTATTATTTAATATGCTATGCATGCCATGTTTTGCAGCAGTTGGTGCTATCAAAACAGAAATGGATGATAATAGGTGGACAGCACTTACAATTGCTTATCAAATGGGCTTTGCTTATATAGTTAGCCTAATTTTCTACCAACTAGCCAACTTCTTTATCTATGGAATATTTGGTATTGGTACAATAGCAGCTTTACTTGCCCTTGTATTTTTCATCTACATGTTGGTGAGAAAGCCATATTCAGAAAAAGTTTCAAGCTACAAAGAATGTTTAGCCTAAGTAAAGAGAGGAGTACCAATGAATTTACCTTCATGGATATTACTAATAGCAATACTTGCCCTTTGCT
>CAMEGY010000090.1 GCA_945916625.1 uncultured Anaerococcus sp. | reverse complement strand
CGGGTGAGGGGGCATCTGCTGCCCCCTAGGGCCTTCCCTTTGAACGGAGATTCAATTGTAAGTAGAATAAAAAACTAATTTACAAAATTACAAAGAGATAAAGTAAATAGAACAGAATACCATAAGATTAAAATAATTTAAAAACAAAATGAAAAGAAAATATTCCTGGAAGACTAGACTCACCTAGTGAAAGTACTGACCATCTTTGACTTTTCCTAAAAACTTAATATAATAAAGAAAACAATAAAAATAATATTTTTTGAAAATAGAAAAGAGGATTTTATGTTTCCATATGGATTATATTTTGATAAAACATATTTTTTAGTACTGATTGGTCTTGTAATTTCAATGCTGGCCCAGGCTAATATTAGTGCAAAATTTAACAAGTATAAAAAAATTAGGTCAAAGAGGGGTATTACTGGCAGCCAGGCTGCCCAGATGGTCCTTGATTACAATAATTATAGGGACATTTCTATAAAAAGAGTTGGAGGATCTTTGTCAGATTATTTTAATCCTGTGACTAAGGAAGTAGCTCTTTCTGATACTTCTTTTAGAGATAGTTCTATTGCATCTTTGGCTGTTGCCCTACATGAGGTTGGCCATGTTATCCAGTTTAAGGAAGGTTATATTCCTCTTAGGCTTAAATCTTACATTGTACCTGCTGTGAATTTTGGATCGAAATTATCTTTTCCAATTTTACTTGCTGGTATGTTTATGGCTCAGCAAAATCTTATAAATATAGGTCTTGCCCTATTTTCACTTACACTTTTATTCCAGCTGGTAACTCTTCCAGTGGAGTTTGATGCTTCAAGGAGAGCTATAATCGCCCTTGAGAGGACAAATATCCTTGATGAAACAGAGATTCCTGGAGCTAAGGATATGCTAAGGTCTGCTGCTCTTACCTATGTGGCGGCTACTCTGGCTACAGCCCTTCAACTATTGAGATTATTTTTGCTATTCGGTAATAGAAATAATAGAGATTAGTAAATTCAAATCAAAAGTAAGTGCCTTTGGCAATGCCTGGCACTTTTCTTCTAGGGAAATGTTAGATTGTAAATTCCGACTAAAATAGTATAGTTTAAATAGGAAGTTCGACTTCCTTATATTTTACAGATAATGGTCAGAGATAGTCAGTAAATTAACTATTAATAGACCCAGATATAGAAAGAAAAGGTGGACTATGGCAGGTTTAACAAATCAAATAGAAAGATTTCTAAAGCTCATGCTAGAAGATAGTGTGGATGGGGCTTTGGAGATTGGTAGGAACGACTTGGCGAGTCAGTTTGATTGTTCGCCAAGCCAGATCAATTACGTTCTTTCGACTAGGTTTACGCCCTACAACGGCTATCTTATCGAAAGTAAACGTGGGGGCAATGGCTTTATTAAGATTATTACCATTGTCGAAGAAGATGATTATATTTCCTATTTGCTTAGGAATTTAGATAAGAATATGAGTGAGTCTAGTGCGAATAATCTCTTTAGAGATCTTTTAGAGAGAGATTATTTTGATAAGAATGAATATCTGATGGCTAAATATACAGCAAGTGATAAGACCTTGGCAGATATTGAGGCAAAGGGTAGAAATACTGTAAGAAGTTCAATAGTCAGAAGTATTCTTCTAAGTATTTTGGCAAGGAGTTAATATGAAATGTGATAAATGCGGCAAAGAAGCAAGTGTAAGCCTAAAGGTAATATTTAATGGAAATAGCCACAATATCCATCTTTGCCCTGATTGTATGAGAGAATATTCAAATGTACCTGAAGGAGTGAACCCAAGGGATTTAAAGGCTGAAAATATTTCCTTTAACCCCAAAGACCTTGAGGGACTTTTACAAAAGTTTATACCTAGCCTTGAAGAAGTAATTGATGGCTTTTATGAATATAAATACAACAATGCAAATAAGGATATAGAATATATCCTAAATATAGATGAGAAATCTTGCCCATATTGCGGAAATTTAGAATCAAATATCAGGCAGGGCAAATTTGGATGTAGCCATTGTTATCAGCTTGATAAAAACCTAACTGATAGGGTTCTTAAGACCTATAACAACTTAAGTGAATACAAGGGCACCTATCCAAGGGCCGAAAGAAAGTTTAAGGCTGTTGCAGATGAGATTAAAGTCTTATCGCAAAGACTCAACGAATCTGTAGATACAGAGGACTATGAACTTGCGGCAGACCTAAGAGATAAGATAGATAAACTAAATATGCAGGTGAAAAATTGATGGAATTTACAAAGGATATAATCCTTTCATCAAACTTATCACTAAGGAGAAATATCAAAGGTTATGATTTCCCAACGACTATGTCCTATGATGAAAGCCTTGTGATTATGGATATATTCAAAAATATTTTTGATGATAGGTTAGTTCTTCTAACGGATTTAGATGATTCGACTATAGATAGACTAATAGATGAAATGGTACTAAGTTCTGATGCGAGAAGTAAGCTTAGCCAAATCGGCCTAGTCTTTGAGGGAGATACTACCCTTGTGATAAATGACAGGGACCACTTGTCTATAAATATTTCTGGCTTTAATCTCGATATTAGCTCGGCCTATAAGAGGGCAGTTGAGATTGAAAAGGTAATTGATAGCCATGTAGATTTTGCTTTTTCTCAAAAATATGGATACTTAACAAGCGCTGGTAGAAATACCGGAACAGGCCTTGAATTGTGGATTAAAATCTTCCTTTTTGGCCTAATTGATAATCCAAAGACTTACCAAGGTTTTGAGCAGGCTATGATTTATGCGGGAATTTACCCTAGGAAATTCATCCCACATGGCCTAAAGTCCTATGCAGATGATATTTATCTTTTGAAAAATTATGGAAATTACAGACAGGATCCACTAACCTATCTAAAAAAAATTGAAAAAGACCTAGAAGTCTTAGTGAAAAATGAGAGAAGGTTTAGGAGAGACTTTAAAATCCTAAATAATATTGATGATAAGGAAATTGAAGAAGAAATAGAAATTATAGAAAAAAGTCTAGAGACTGGGCTTATAAAAAGCCTGGATAAGATGATGAAGGCACTTTATGCCCTTAAAAAGTACAAAATTTTAGGATACGAGATATTTTTGTCAGAAGATAAGCTAGACTATTTGATAGAAAAACTCAATTCGCATATCTATGGGGATAATTTCTCAAATGAAAGATTTGAGTTTTTGATGAAGTATATGGGGGAAATCCATGGAAAACAATAGATTAAACAAACTGACCCAACAAGCTAGGCGAGAGTCTTACAGCCTAAACCATGACTATATCGGCACAGAGCACGTACTCCTTGCCCTTATGAAAACAGGGTCAAATGCGACCAAGGCCTTAGAGGCTGCAGGTGCAAATTATGAGCTATTAAAGTCAATAGTTATAAATAATATAGGCAGGGGCACAGCAGCAAGACCAGCTACTGAATATAGCAAAAAAGTAAGGCAAACTCTTGAAACAGCAAGATTTTATGCCAATAATAGAAGGGCATTATCGACAAGTGAGGAAGATGTACTTCTTGCTATCCTAAATGATGAAGATTCATTTACCAATATAATGTTTCTTTTGTCAGGCGTAGAAAAAGAAGCAATTAAAAAGCAACTCCTAACCCTAGCCAAAAACCAGAAGAAGTCGGGGGCTACAAACTCTAAATTTAGTGAAAATATCACAAAGTTTTGTACAAACCTCAATGAAATGGCCAAGTCAGGCAAGATTGACCCTGTGATTGGTAGGGAAGATGAAATTACAAGAATCATCCAAATCTTAATGAGAAGGACAAAAAATAATCCAATCTTAATCGGAGATCCTGGTGTGGGTAAAACCGCTATTGCTGAAGGCCTTGCGACAGAGATTGTCAAAGGGAATTTGCCAAAGATTATGAAAGATAAGACAATCCTAAGTCTTGACTTGGCATCAATGATTGCCGGAACTAAGTATAGGGGAGATTTTGAAGATAGGCTTAAAAAATTATTCGAAGAAGCAGCAAGCCATGATGATCTAGTTCTCTTTATAGATGAATTTCACATGGTACTTGGAGCTGGTGCTGCAGAAGGATCAATGGATGCAGCCAATATCCTAAAGCCAATTCTTGCAAAGGGTGATATTCAAATAATTGGAGCTACAACTATTGAAGAATATAGAAAACATGTAGAAAAGGACTCAGCCCTTGCCCGTCGTATGCAAGAAGTCATGGTTACTGAGCCAAGCATAGAGGATTCAAAACTAATTATCCAAGGCCTAAAATCAATGTATGAAGACCATCATAATGTCAAAATAACAGATGAGGCAGTGGATGCAGCAGTTGAGCTATCTGATAGGTATATTACAGATAGGTTCCTTCCAGATAAGGCAATTGACCTAATAGATGAAGCATCATCTAAGGTTAGAATAGGAGCCTTTGAGGAAGACACAGATGAAAGTTCTGATAATTCAGAAGATATTATCGAGAAATTAAAGGCAGAAAAAGACCAGGCTGTCATGGACCAAGATTTTGAAAAAGCAGCAAAACTTCGTGATATCATAAATCAAAAGAAATTTGACCTAGAAAATGAAGAAGCACATGAAGCTGAAGACCATAAGCTAGAGATTTCTTATGATGATATTGCAAACATAGTATCTTCTTGGTCAAAGGTTCCTGTAGAAAAACTTACAGAAGACGAAAAAGAAAAATATGCAAATCTTGACACAGATCTTGAGGGCACTGTTGTAGGCCAAAAAGAAGCCATAGATTCTGTTGCAAGGGCCATAAAAAGAGCTAGAGTAGGTCTTAAAGATCCTAATAAACCAATAGGTTCGTTCATATTTGTAGGGCCAACAGGTGT
>CAMEGY010000089.1 GCA_945916625.1 uncultured Anaerococcus sp. | reverse complement strand
TTTTTTATTTATATAATTATATTTGCTCTAGTAATTTAAGCAATCAATTGCTTATTTAGAGACTTAAGTGGGAAAAAAACAATATCATTTACTCTTATTGTATTTTTTAAGAGTCTTAAGATTTTAGGCTCTTTAAGTTTTTTGAAATAAGATAAGAAAATACTTTAAAAACATACTGATATTGATATTTATTATCAAATTTGGCTATCATATAAATATAGACAATTAAAATTAAAAAAATTGGAGTATATATATAATGTTAAAATTAATGAAAAATTTAATAAACAAAGCTAATGTGAAAAATAAAATAAACTATAAAAAATGGAAGTTAGGCAAACTTTTTCATACAAAGCAACAAAAAATATGTTAAAAATTTAACTTATAAAAGAATTTTAAAAAATATTTTCCTAAAATTACAAAAATTGTAAGGGGATACAATTAGATATTTATAACATTTTAGATATATTGAGAAAAAATGTTTTTCGAAAATTATTACAAAAAGCCCCTCAAAGGTGTTGACACAAACGTTTTTTTAATATATAATCAAAATCGATAGGGAGATATGACTTTGGAAAATGAATTTATAATCAATTATTTTCTGATCTAGGGCTAAGATCTAAAAATATATATCATTCCGAGTAATCTCCTCTATCAATTGCAAAGGTTTACATAATTTTTTTAAAAAAAGGAGAGAAAAATGAAAAAAATTGGTTTAATTCCAAGAATGCTTTTAGGTATACTTCTTGGTATTCTAATCGGTACATATTTACCAGAATCAATAGTTAGAATTTTTGTGACATTTTCATCTATCTTTGGTAACTTCCTAGGATTCATAATCCCACTTATGATTCTAGCCTTCGTTACAAAAGGTATAGCAGACTTAGGTGAAGGTGCTGGTAAGCTATTAGGTATAACAGTAGCTCTTGCTTATGCATCTACACTTATCGGTGGATCAGCTTCATACTTCATGTCAAAAGCGATCTTCCCAAACTTTATCAGCCAAGAACAAGTTGCAGCTATCCAAGCAGCAGACGAAATTGTAATTGACCCATACTTCAGCGTTGACATAGCACCATTCTTTACAGTAACAAGTGGTATTATCTTCGCATTTATGTTAGGTATCTCAATTTCATGGCTAAGAAAACAAGGCTCAGGCCAGTATCTTTACGGTGCAGTTGATGAATTTAACAAAATCATCACTCAAGTACTTTCAGTAGCTATAGTTCCTGTGCTTCCATTCTTTATCATGGGTAACTTCGCTAAGATGGCTTTCACAGGTGCAGTATTTGCAGTACTTTCAATCTTCTGGAAGATATTTATCTGCATAATTGCCCTACACCTAATCTATATTACATTACTATTTGTAGCAGCAGGTTCTTACGCAGGCAAAAACCCATTTGCTATGCTTAAAAACCAACTTAGAGGTTATTTCACAGCTGTAGGTACCCAATCTTCAGCAGCAACAATTCCAGTAAACTTAGAATGTGCTGAGGCAAACGGTGTATCTCAACCAATCAGGGACTTCGTAATTCCACTAGGAGCTACAGTTCACATGCCAGGTTCTATGATTACAATCACAGGTTGTGTATTTACAATTCTTACAATGTACAACATGGACCACTCATATGGCCTAATGGTCCAACTTATAGCTATCCTAGGTATAGCAATGGTAGCAGCACCAGGTGCACCAGGTGGCGCAATCATGTCAGCTCTTCCATTCCTACCAATCGTAGGAATTAGCCCAGAATCTGCAATGGCTTCACTTGCTATTTCCCTATACCTAACACAAGACTCGTTTGGTACAGCTGCAAACATCTCAGGCGATACAGCCTTAGCAGTAGCAGTTGATAAGTTCTACCACAAGAACATTTTAGGTGATAAGAACTGGAAACCAGACCCAGTTAAATAATACGTAAATTTTGCAAATCAGGGGATGTTAACGAAAATTAATTTAATTAATAAGTTAACGTCCCTTTAAAATCTAAAAAAGGAGACACTATGGCAGTAAATGCTTCAATATTTGACATAATGGGACCAATAATGGTTGGCCCATCAAGTTCACATACAGCAGGCGCTTGTAGGATAGGCAATATAGCCAGAAGAATGGTCGATAGAAACTTCAATGAAGTAGAATTCTACCTACACGGATCATTCGCCAAAACTTACAAAGGCCACGGCACAAACAGAGCCCTAGTAGGGGGCATATTAGGATATGAACCAGACGACGACAGAATTATAAATTCATTCGATTATGCAGATGAACAAGGCATAAAATACGAATTTTTAGAAACAGACCTAGGCGATGTCCACCCAAACACTGTTAGAATAGTATTCAAATATCCAGATAGGTCACCACTTGAAGTCCAAGGTTCATCTATAGGTGGAGGATCAATTGTAATTACAAAGATAAATGGCAATGCCATCGAATATAATGCAACCAAACCGACACTTTTCATGGCCTATGGCGAACAAAAGGGCGTTATAGCCCACGTATCAGGTATATTATTTGAATACGGCTACAACATCCACATGATGAAAACAATCAAAGACGGCGACAATGTAATGCTAGTTTGTGAGCTAGACGAACCACTAAAAGAAGGCATCCTTGAAAAAATCAGGGAAGGCAAAGACTTCACCTTCTTAAAATATATAGAATAGGATAAAATATGCTTACTACAATGAAATTACTAAAGGAAAGATGCCAAGAGGAAGGACTAAACCTCTGGGAACTATCCGTAAAAGACGAAATAGAAAATACAGGTAAAACCGAGGAAGAAATCTTCGCTAGACTTCAAAAAACTCTAGATGTAATGAAAGCATCAGCTAATAGAGCCCTAGAAGAAGATGTAAGAAGTGTTACAGGCATGACAGGCGGCAACGCAAAGAAAATGAACGAATACTTCCTAGGTGGGGAATCTGTACTAGGTGATACACCAGCAATGGCAATGGCTTTTGCCCTATCTACATCAGAAGTAAACGCAGCTATGGGTAGGATCGTAGCAGCACCTACAGCAGGTTCTGCCGGAATCATCCCTGCAACAATGATGACCATGCTAAAAAAATACGACTACGATGATAGAAAACTTTGTGAAGCCCTCCTAGTCGCAACACAAATTGGTCAGGTAATCTTTGACAACGCAACCTTTGCGGGAGCAGAAGGTGGTTGCCAAGCAGAAACAGGATCAGCATCCGCAATGGCAGCTGCAGCAGTATGCTACCTAAGAGGCTATGACATACAAACCCAAGAAAATGCAGCAACAGCATCACTTTTAAACATCATGGGCCTAATCTGTGACCCAATCGGCGGCATGGTAGAATTCCCATGTAACCTAAGAAACGCCAACGGAATCATGAACGCACTAGCAAGTGCAGACATGGCCATGGCTGGAGTAGAAATGTTTGTAACATTCGATGAAGCAGTAGAAGCAATGAAACGTGTAGGTGACAGCCTACCAGAGAGACTTCGTGAAACAGGCGAAGGTGGAATCGCAGTTTGCCCATCATCAATCAAACTAAAAAGAAAATATATAGACAAACTTCCAGACGAGGAAGAAGAGTAAAAATAAAAAATAGAACCAGAGTATGATGCCTTTGGTTCTATTTTTATGGCTTGCAGCTCATGGAGGCAAAATTTTTTAATAAATTAGCCCGTTAGCCTTTGAGACTCTCTGGTGATATTGGGACGATTTATTCATTCTGCAACAGCTCCTATTTTTGTAGCCTATTTTTCTAATTTTTTTAAATGGTCTTTGGCAATTCTAATATATTCTTCCATAACCTTGATTCTTGCGTATTTTTTCTGGTTTGATCCCACTATTACCCATGGGGCGTAGTCGTGGTTGGTTTTTTCTAGCATTTCGTCCATGGCTTCTATATATTGGTCCCACTTTTTGCGGTTGCGCCAGTCTTCGTCAGTGATTTTATATTGCTTGTCAGGATCTCTTTCCCTATCCTCAAATCGTCTTAGTTGCTCGTCCTTATCGATTGTAACGAAAAATTTGATTACTAGGCTATCATGGTCGTAGATTTCTTTTTCCATATTAGAAATCTCTTCGTAGGCTCTTTCCCACTCTTTGACCTTGGCAAAGCCTTCCACTCGCTCAACCATGATCCTGCCATACCAGGAACGTGAGAAAATGCTCACATAGCCGTCTTTTGGAAGCTTTGTATAAAATCTCCGTAGATAATGGTGGGCGAGTTCTTCTTTTGATGGGGCCGAGATTCCGTAAACAGTATAAAGTCTAGGATCTACTTCCTTGATCAATCTTTCGATTGCACCGTCCTTGCCAGCTGCATCCACACCCTCAAAAACCAAGACCTGGCTGATGCCTTTTTCGTAAAATTCACACATCAAGTCTGCAACTTCTTTTTGAAGCTTTCCTTTTTTCTCTTGGTAATCTTCTTCAGAAATCTCCTTGCTCAAATCAAGATTTTGGAGGATTGGTGTTTCTTTGATGTATGTTCTTTCTGTGTTTTCGTTTTCGTTTCTTTGTCTGATAACTCTCTCAAGACCCTGGCTTATCCTATCAAGGGCAATTCCCAAAGCTTCTTTAGACGCCTCTTTCTTATCAATTGATTCGATAATATCCCAAGGAGCACAAGGAAAATCTGTAGCTTCAAGTAGTTTTTTGAAGTGGTCTTCATAATCCTCCTAGCTGTTTAAGTCGTCTTCTATTTCTTGTATAACCCCATCAGGATTTTTAATCGCTTCAGACAAACTTACTTCATAAACTTCATATCCTTCAAATCTTTCCATGTTTTGAGGGGTAATAGCTGTTGATAATAAGATAACATCAGCTCCTGCAATATCTTCAGCTGTAAGCTCGTTTTGAATACCGTCAGAACC
>CAMEGY010000088.1 GCA_945916625.1 uncultured Anaerococcus sp. | reverse complement strand
CTCTTAATGAAGCATGGACAGAACCAAGATTGTCAATCCTTCCTATTTGGACCATGTCATTTATAAGAGCACCTTTTTGCCTATCGTAGAGAGCAAGGTCAAAGTCTAGGATATCTTTAAAGTTTATGCCAAGCTCTTCTGACAAAAGATGTAGGATGTAAGATTCAGTCTCAAATTCATCCTTTATTGTCTTTACTATTGGATAGAGATTATCCTGGGAATTGTAGGCATAGCCTTTGTTTACTTCCCTGTTCATATGGATAGCAGGATTTGCAATTGTAAGTAGGTCTTTGTCGATATTTACAAGTGCATTTTTTATCTCACCTTCTTTTTTATAAGAAACTTTTCCTGCAAGAGATAGTGTCCTATCAAGCCAGCTTGAGTGAATCATGCCACCGTATGCTTCTATATTTAATTTAAGGAAGCCAACATCTGATATTTCTGGATTTGATTTGATTTTAAAGGTTGGGCTGTCTGTGTGAGAACCTATAATTTCAAAGCCTTTTTCTATTTCTTCTCCAATCTCAAAGGCTATAAGAGCACTATCATCACGGGTCAGATAGTATTTTCCCTTTGCTAGGTCCCATTTTTCATCTTCCCTAAGCTTCTTAAAACCATTTTCCTCTAAAATTTCGCTAACATTTTTAACTGCAAAATAATTTAGGGGACTTTCATCGATAAACTTTATTAAATCTTTACTAAAATCTATAATATATTTTTCCATAAGATTATCATACCTTTATAGAAATTATTTCCCAAGGGAGGATTGGCTAGAATTTGAATCTATAAACAAAGCGAATTTGAAAAGCAATTTAAAATGAAGACGGAAAATCCTAAGAGATTCCGTTTAAATATTTTATACAAATTTTGCAGACATTAAGACCTGCAACAAGCGAATTTTCATCAAAATCAAAGGCCTTGTTGTGGTGGCTGGCTGCTAAATCTGATCCAAAGATAAAGTGAATTGCAGATCCACCTTCCTTATTTACCTTATTTATATAATAGCAAACGTCCTCGCTTGCCTTAAAGTCTGGATTTTTTACTGTATCAAATCCCTTTTCTCTTAAGATTTCATCTATCTCATCATAAAAATCATAGGCAGGATTTTCTATGGCTGGAGCAGAGCCTGCAATTTTTATTTCATAATCTAGGTCGTATTGGATACTAGATCCCTTTATAACTTGGATGGCCCTAGTGACTAAAAAATCATTTACCTCATCATTTCTTCCCCTGGTTTCAAGCTCTAATACTGCCTTGTCAGAAATTGTATTTCTTACCCTGCCTCCCCTTATGACACCTACATTTATCCTAGACATACCCTTAGAATTTTGGGCTAGAGTTTCTAGGTTAAGAAGGGCGCTTGCTGCAACTAGATTTGCGTTTTTCCCTTCTTCTGGGCGAGCAGACGCATGAGAAGAATAACCATAGAAAATTGCATCGAGTTTTGTAGATGCAAGGAAACCTCCAGTCCCCACTCCAACTTTCCCAGAAGGAATTCCCATTCCTAAATGACCTGCAAAAAAGTAATCAATACCTCCTAAGTATTCCGATTCGCTTAGAGATTTTGCTCCCCTAAGACCTTCTTCACCTGGTTGGAAAATCAAAATATACTTACCCTTAAGTTTTGATTTATTTTCTATAAGCCATTTTGCAAGGAAGATTCCCATAGAAAGGTGGCCATCATGGCCACAAGCGTGCATAGCACATGGATTTTCTGATGCAAAGCCTTCTCTAAAAGGCTTGTGAAATTTATCAGTGCTTTCTCTAATAGGCATGGCGTCAATGTCGAAACGAAAGGCAAAATTTTGCCAGCTTTTCCTGTATCAAGGCTTGCAATTACGCCTGTATAGCCTTGAAGAATCTCAGAAGTATCAAAGTCTTTCCTATATTTTATGGTATTTGCATAGGCTTTTAATCGCTCAGAGCTAGGCCTGCCAAAAATCAAATCTTCCTTATGGATTTCTTTGCCATATTTTATATCAGAAATTCCAAGCTCTTTTAAATCTTTTATAATATTTATAGTAGTTTTAAATTCTAAAAATCCAGGTTCTGCTATTTTGTGATAAAATCTCCTTGCTTCAATTAAATCTCTCTCCATCTTAATTATCCTTATTGTAGGCTAGAAAATATACAAGACCAACTAAAAGTGACCCGCCAATAATATTACCAAGGGTAACTGGGATTAGATTTTTAGTGACCATATTTAATAAATTTAGATTAGAAAGAGCATCGCCAGCAAGGCCTGTTTTTTCTACAAAGGCTGGTATATTTTTAGCAAATATCCCTGCTGGAATGTAGTACATATTGGCAACGCTATGTTCAAAGCCTGAAACGACAAAGGCAACAACTGGGAAAATCGCAGAAACAACCTTGCCTACATAGTCTTTTGCCCCGAAGGCCATCCAAACACCCAGGCAAACCAAAAAATTACAAAAAATACCGAGTATTAATCCTTCAGAAAAAGTGAGGTTTACCTTTTGATTTGCTATCAAAATCACCCTAGCTGCCAAAAGATTATCTGCCATCTGCCACTGGCCTGATTTGTAGATTAAAAAAGCTACAAACAAAGACCCTACAAAATTGCCCAAATATACAATAAGCCATGATTTCAAAAGGCTCTTAAGGGATATCTTCTTATCAAAAAATGCTATGGCCATGAGGTTATTGCCTGTAAAAAGCTCTCCCCCAGCAAGCAAAACAAAAATTAATCCGGGTGTAAATGTGATACCTTGGATAAGTTTTCCTAAGCCAATTTTGTTTGGATCTGCCAACAAATTAAAAGAGGCAAGTGTTGATGCAACTGCCCCTAAGGCTATGAAAATACCAGCTATAAATGATAAAACTAAGGTCTTTTTAATATTTTGCCTGGCTTTTTTCTCGTAGACACCACTTGCCTTTGATAAAATCTCTCCAGGGCTTAAATCTTTTTCCATGAATCCTCCTAAATGATTTTAAATTAAATTAGTAAAATTCTTCCTTATAAATATACCTCTATTAAATAAATTACAATAAAAAAGCTGGCAAAAACCAGCTTAAATTAAGAATTATAAACTTCTCTATCAAGTTCACCTTCGCTTGCGCCTACAATTACAGCAGCAGATGAAGCAGCTGTCACATTTGTAGCTGTTCTTCCCATATCTGCAAGAGATGAGATTGGGGCAAGGATTACTACCATTTCGATAGGCAAGCCCATGGCTGCAAAGACTGCGGTTGTTGCAATTGTCGCTGTCCCTGGAACACCTACTGTTCCAAGAGAAACTAAAAGGGCTGCAAGGATTAGATTTATATAATCTCCCATTCCATAGCCAAGGTCCAGGACATTAGATGTCAAGATTGCTGTCATTACTGGCCAAAATCCTGCACAACCTGGCATACCCATGGTAGCACCTGCTGGAGCCACGAAGGATGCTATTTTTTCTGATACACCTAGGTTTTTCTCAAGGTTATCAACATTTGCAGGTATGGTTCCTACAGAGGATTGGGTTGTAAAGGCGATTGCCTGTACAGAGAAGTTCTTTTTGAAAAACTTAAATGGATTTACTTTAGCAAAGATGCTTAGTAGGGCACCAGTAGTCACATAGGAATGAATAAAGCTTGCTACATATGTGAGTAATAAAATAAATACCAATGGTTTTATCGCTGTGTAGTCGATCCTTGCAATCGCAGATGAAATTAAGGATAGGACCGCATAAGGAGTAAAACTTGTCACAAGGCTAACCAGTCTATTAATAATTTCAGAAAAGGCAAAGATAAAGTCAACAAATGGTTTAACTTCCTTTTCCTTACCCTTTTCTATTAGGGTAAGTGTTACAAAACCAATTAAAACAGCAAAGACAATTATTGGAATTACCCTACCATTTGCCGCATCATCTATAATATTTTTTGGGAAAAAGTCAATAACTGCTTGCGCAAATGTAGGCACTTCCCTAGCTTCTGCTGCTTCTGGAAGCGGAATATTAGAATCCACTCCAATTTTAAAGATAACGGCTAAAATTACCCCAAGAATTGATGCTAAAACATTGTGAAGACTTAAGATCCCAACTGTTTTAAGACCAATAGACTTAAGTCTATTTATAGATTCATTTGAAATAACAACCTTGATTACAGATGTTAATAGTAGTGGAATTACAAGAGCAAATAGCATATTTGCATAAATTTCTCCAAAAATTCCAAATAGTTCGGTCTCTCCCTTAAAGAAAAAACCTAGACCAATTCCAAGAATTGATGCGGCAATAACCCTGATTGAGAAGGATAAACCCTTCTTTTTCATGAGACTTAGGACATAAAAAAGTGCCAAGCCTACTAATAGTGCTAAATATTTCATAATATCTCCCTTCATTTTTTATAAAATAACGTAAAAAAACTCGTCCCTAAAAAAGGACGAGTATAATCGTGATTCCACCTTTATTCATTCCTAAATTAATAGGAACCTCAACCGGAGTCAATAAACTCCTCTCGCTATAACAGGCGATCCTGGGATTTGCTACTTAGTTTCACAAAGCCGACTTAAAGATGCATAAACACAAACATCCTTTAGCTAATCTCAGCAAAATAGCCTCTCTGTAAAATTCTTATCTGTGCTCTCTTCTTTTTAACGTCAATTTTATTATAATCAAATTATACAATTCATAGTAATTTAGTCAAGATTATTTTAATTAATTTTTATGTTCTCCAAAACTTATAGATTTTCTCTATTTTAAAAGGCAATCTAGCTTTGAAATTTAATTGTAAAACTAGATGGCAATTGAAATATTTATTTGCCCCAGATTAGAAAAGCCTTCTTAGCTAGGATTTTGTTTTTGTAATTATTGGCAAGAAGAATTTCAGATGTGATTTCAAAATCTTTTTCATATTCCAAATTAATAGCAAGTCCTAATGACTTTTCATCATCAAATCTTTCTATAATTAGGATATTTTCCTTGCTATAAATTTTTATCTTGCCATTTTTTATTGCAGGATGGTTTTTTGTATCCAAAATTTCCCTAATTTTATCTACTAATTCCTTTTTCT
>CAMEGY010000087.1 GCA_945916625.1 uncultured Anaerococcus sp. | reverse complement strand
CTATTGATGCAAAAATAAGAGAGGCTAGTTAAGAAGGTTAGAAAATCGCCATAGATTTTCTTACATCCTTAATTAGATCTACATCATTTATTAAAACACTTGCACCAGGAGTAAGGGCTTGTAAGTTTTTGTGAAAGGATGTAATGGCTAGGTCAAAGGTATTTTCATATTGGTCTGTCAAAAACAGGTGAGACCCGTGGGCCATGTCAATAATTAATTTGGTATCATAATTTTGGCAAATTTGGTATATTTTTTCTATATCTAAGATATAGCCTTCATAGGAAGGGCTTGTAATAACAAGAGCTCCATAAGAACTTTCTTTTAACTTTTTATCTAGATTTTCATAAGAAATATCTACTATGGCTCCAATTTCATTTGTAATTACATCTATATAATCAACGCTTAGATTATTGATAAGGCAAGCATTATAGACTGCCTTGTGGGATGATCTTTGTATTAAGATATTTTTATTGTTCTTAGTCACAGCTCTTATAGTTGCAAGAATTCCAGCCGTAGATCCATTTGTGGAAATGATAGCGTCTTTAACATTGTATATATTAGCTAACTTTTTTTCCATCTCTACAAAGACTTCCTTAGGGTCATTTAGGTTATCAAGTCCATCTATTTCTGTAAAATCTCTAGTGTAACCAAGATTTTTATTCAAAAGCGAACTTCTTTTATGTCCTGGCATATGGAAAGGATAGTAATTTTCTTTTAGGTATTGGTCTATTATTTTATTAAGCATATTTCCTCCACTAGTATTATAGCTTAACTTAAAAAAAATGTAAGATTATTTTTACTTTTGGGTGTATGATAAGTTTAGGTGATAATATGAAAAATAAGACGATAAAATTTTTAAAGTCGGCAATTATATTTTTACTTTTTGTAATAGTTTTTGCCGCAGGATTTCTTATAGTAGGTTTTTTAAGAGATGAAGGGGTGACAAGTCCCATAGGTAGTAGCGTATCTTCTAATAATGAGACCTTATTTCTCCTGGCAGGCGTAGATTCAACAGGTGAAGAAACTGGAACTAGGACAGATACACTTATGTTGATTAAGGCTGATAAGGATACTAAGACTGTTGATATGATTTCAATCCCAAGAGATTCATACGTTTCTATAAATGGAAATATGGATAAGATTAATGCTGCACATTCCTATGGAGGAATAGACCTTACAATGGAAGTTGTAAGAGACTTCTTGGGTATAAAAATTGATAAGTATATGGTGATCTCCTTTGAAGCTGTCACGAAAGGAATTGACGCTCTTGGTGGTATGGATGTAGATGTAAGCAGCGATGTGGCTGCTGTGATGGGGATCAATCCAGGCATCCATACAATGAATGGAGATGAGGTTTTAAACTATGTAAGATTTAGGAAGGGCTATCAGAATGCTGACCTCGGTAGGATTGGTACCCAGCAAGACTTTATAAAGCAATTTATAAAAGAATCGACAAAGGTAAAAAATCTTCCGAAGCTTCCCAAGGTATATATGGCTATGAAACCTTATCTAAAGACTAATATGTCTATGAAAGAGCTTTCAGGTCTTGCCATTAATTTCAAATCAGTCGACTCTTCAAGTCTTAATTCTGTGAAATTAGACGGGGAAGGGTTTAACCTTAATGGAGTGTCTTATTACAAAATATATCCAGATTCTATAGAGAACATTAGAAATACTTACCTAAATTCATTTTTAAGAAATGAGTAATAGGGTATAATATCTATGTATTACAATGGAGGAATTATGGATATCAAATCGTTAATTAGAGTAATTGAAGATTACCCAGAAAAGGGCATATCCTTTAAGGATATAACAACACTTCTTAAAGATACGGATGGTTTTAGAAAAACTATTGATCTTCTTGAAGAAAAACTAGAAGACTATGAATTTGATTATATAGCAGGTATTGAATCAAGAGGCCTAATATTTGGAGCTCCACTTTCAGATAGACTAAACAAGGGCTTTATTCCAATAAGAAAACCTGGTAAGCTTCCTGCAGAAATTGAAAAAATGTCATACGAGTTAGAGTATGGGACAAATGAGTTAGAAATTCACAAAGATGCATTAAACGAAGGCGATAGGGTTGTGATAATCGATGACCTTATAGCTACAGGTGGATCTGCAAAAGCAGCGGCTAAACTCGTTGAATCAATAGGCGGAGATGTAGTTTGCTTTGAGTTTCTAATCGAACTAACTGCCCTAAAGGGAAGGGAAATGCTAGATGGATATGAAGTTATTTCGCTAGTAGAATATGACCATTAATTAAAATAAGGAGAGATTTCTTTTGGGAGTCTCTTTTTTAATGGTTGTTTTTAAGTATATTTAAGTTGCATGTAATTATATTTATATATACAAATTAAATTATAGAATTACTTGAACTAATCAGAATTCCTAGTATAATTTAATTAAGGTCAGAGATGGTCAAAGATTTAAAGATGGAGGTAAATATGCAATTTAGAGATTATTATGAAGTGCTAGGGGTGGATAAAAAAGCTAGTGCTGATGAAATCAAAAAAGCTTATAGAAAATTAGCAAAAAAATACCACCCAGACCTTCATCAAAATGATGAAAGTGCACACAAAAAATTTACAGAAATAAATGAAGCCTATGAAGTTTTATCAGATCCAGAAAAAAGGCAAAAATATGATACCTTTGGTGCAAATGCAAACTTTTCCGGGGGACAAAATTTTGATCCAAGCGATTTTGGTTTTGACTTTGGAAACTTCGGTAATGGCTCTTACACATATACAAGTTCTGATTCGTCAGGTTTTTCAGACTTTTTTGATACCCTATTTGGTGGCTTTGGCCAAGGAAGTGGGGCATCTTCCAGAAGGTCTTCTAATTTTGGAGGATTTTCTAGTGGCTTTAATAAAAAGAGCAAGTCAAAACTTAATACTGAGGTTAAAATATCAATTGATGAAGCCATGAAGGGTACTAAAAGAAAAGTTTCTATAAAGAGTAAATCTGGACTTACAGATGTTGATATAAATATACCAAAGGGTCTTAAAAATAATAACAAGATTAAGATTGATGGCTCTAAGTATGGACTTAATGCAGATATATTTGTCAAAGTAATAATTGAAGAAGAAGAAAACCTTAGGCTTGAAGGGATAGACTTTGTTAAAAAAGTAAAGATAAGCCCATGGGATGCTTACTTTGGTTGTAAGAAAAAAATAGATACAATTAAAGGCAACATCCTGGTAAGTATTCCAGAAAAAATTGTGGCTGATAAAAAAATTAGATTAAAAAACTTAGGATATACTGACAGGAAAGATAAGACTGGGGATTTGATACTTGAAATAAAAATCGAAAATCCAGAACTTAATGAAGAACAAATAGAATTATACAAAAAGCTAAAAGAAACCGAGGGATAATATGGATAACAACAAATTAACACAAAAATCAATCGAAGCTATCAACAATGCAAACTCAATGGCAATCAAAGATGCAAATCCAGAAGTAAATGAATTTCATTTGGCTCTTAGCTTAGTTGATAGCCCAGACTCCTATGTTTATATGGTTTTATCAAAAATGGGAGTAGATGTAAACTCCTACAAAAATGATATTGAAAAGAAAATAGAAATCCTTCCTAAGCAGTCAGGAAATGCAAAAACTTATCCATCTCAAGTCTTCCAAAGAATCTTTTTGAAAGCAGAAGATGAGGCAGAAGCAATGGGTGATTCATTCATTTCTATAGAGCATATTTTCCTATCACTTATTAAGGAAAATACTGAAATGACTCCTATTAACAAAAAATATAATATTACCTACAAGACATTCAAAGACCATGTCTTAAAAGTCAGGAATGGTCAGAAAGTAACTACAGATAATCCAGAAGAAACCTCAAATCCTCTAGAAAAATTTGGTAGAGACCTAACAGCTGAAGCAAGAGAAGGTAAAATAGACCCTGTAATTGGAAGAGATGCTGAGATTAGAAATGCCCTAAGAATCTTATCTAGAAGAAAGAAAAATAATCCAGTTTTAATTGGTCAACCTGGTGTTGGTAAGACAGCAATAGTAGAAGGTCTTGCTCAAAGAATTGTAAACAACGATGTACCAGAGCCACTCCAAGGCAGGAGGATATTTTCTCTTGATATGGGTGCCCTTGTTGCAGGTGCTAAGTATAGGGGTCAGTTTGAAGAAAGGCTTAAGGCAGTAATCGAAGAGGTCAAAAAATCAGATGGACAAATTATAATGTTTATTGATGAAATCCACACAATTGTAGGTGCTGGTAAGTCAGAAGGAGCAATGGATGCATCAAATATTATGAAACCAATGCTTGCTCGTGGAGAAATAAAGGTAATAGGTGCAACAACCCTTAATGAATATAGGGAATATATAGAAAAAGATGGAGCTCTTGAAAGAAGATTCCAAAAGGTTATGGTAGAAGAACCTAGTGTGGAAGATACAATATCAATCCTAAGAGGTATAAAGGATAGGTATGAAATTTTCCACGGAATCAGGATTCAAGATTCAGCAGTAATTGCAGCAGCAGAGTTATCTGATAGGTATATTTCTGATAGGTTCTTACCTGATAAGGCAATTGACCTTATGGATGAAGCCTGTGCAACCGTAAGGACAGAAATAGACACTATGCCAGCTTATCTAGATGAGCAAAAGAGAAAGTTATTACAACTTCAAATAGAAATTACAGCTCTCAAGAAGGAAGATGATGAATATTCTAAAAAAAGACTAGCAGATCTTGAAAAAGAGCTTGCAGACCTATCTGAAGCTTATAATGAAGATTTCCTAAAATGGAAAGAACAAAAATCTGCAATTGATGATGTAAAAACTATCAAAGAAGAGATCGATAGGGTTAAGGTAGAAATTGAGCAAGCTGAAAGGTCTTATGATTTTGAAAAACTTTCTGAACTTAAGTACGGAAAGCTTGTAGAATTGGAAAACGAATTAAAGCAAGCAAATTCATCAAACGAGGAAGAATCTTCAATTAAAGAAGAAGTAACCGACGAAGATGTAGCAGATGTTGTTTCAAGCTGGACAAATATACCAGTATCAAAGCTTGTAGAGACAGAAAGAACAAAAATCCTACACCTAGCGGATACTCTTCA
>CAMEGY010000086.1 GCA_945916625.1 uncultured Anaerococcus sp. | reverse complement strand
CCTCTTAAGAAGCCTTTCAATCATCATCTTCTAATTCTAAATTAAGATTTAGCCAAGTTTCATCAAGGTCGTCTCTCATATCTTCTAAGTCTTTCATTTCCCTAAAAAGCTCGGCCACTCTTTTTTGGTCGTCATAAAAGCCTTCGGCAAGACTTTCCTTTGTGAGAGCTTTTATTTTTTCATCAATATCTTCCATATCTTTTTCTATATTTCGAATTTTTGTCTTGATGGCCCTAATTTCATCTCTCTTAAGCTTTTCTTTTTTTCTTTCTTTTTTGATTTGAGTCTTTGTGACTGTGGCTTTTTCCTCCTCAGTCATATTCATTTCCCTAAGTTTTTCTTGGTAGTAATCATAATTTCCAAGATATAAATCCATCCCATCTTTTTTCATATCTAAGATTTTGCTGGCTATTTTATTTAAAAAATACCTATCGTGGGAAATAATCAGACAAGTCCCCTCAAAATCAAGGATGGCATCTTCCAAAATCTCCTTAGAATCAATATCTAAATGGTTGGTTGGCTCATCCATTAAGATGAAATTGCAATCTGATATCATTAGCTTAAGGAGAGATATCCTTGCCCTTTCTCCACCAGAAAGCTCTGAGATTTCCCTAAAGACATCTGTATCGTAGAACATAAATTTGGCAAGATATGACCTTATCTCAAAGTTTGTAAGCATAGGAAAAGTATCTCTTATCTCATCAAATATTGTATTTTCTAGATTTAGGCTCTTTTGCTCCTGGTCAAAGTATCCTAGGTGGACGGATTCACCAAGTTTAGCTCTGCCCTCATCTTGGTAGATTTGATCTAATATTATTTTAAATAAGGTGGTTTTGCCTACCCCATTATCGCCAATAATGGCTGCTCTTTCGTTTCTGTAGACATCGAAGGATATATTTCTAAATATCTCCTTATCATCATAACTCATTTTGAGATTTTCTACCTTTAGGACATCCATGCCGGATTGGATTCTCGGGGTGAATTTGAGGTTCATAGTGTCAGATAGTTCTATTGGTTTGTCGATTCTTTCCATCTTGTCTAGGAGTTTTTGCCTAGACCTAGACTGTGAAATCCCCCTTTTTCTCTTAGAACCACCTAGGTTTTTGAGCCTATCTATGATTTCTTCTTGTCTAGCAACTTCTTTTTGCTGGCTCTTGTATTGGTGAATCCTAACTTCTCTATCCTTTTTCCTCTGGGTCATAAAACTTGTATAATCTCCTCTATAAGAAGTGAGTTTGCCGTGTTCTAGGACCATCATCCTATTGACTGTAGCATCTAGAAAATACCTATCGTGGGAGATTATGATTGCTGTACCCTTGTAGTTTTTTATAAAGGTTTCTAGGAAATTTATGGCCTTTATGTCAAGGTGGTTGGTTGGCTCATCAAGTAGGAGTAGGTCTGGTTTTTCTAATAAAAGGCCCGCAAGCTCTACTCTCGCTTTTTGCCCACCTGATAGGTCCGAGATTTTTTTGTTAAATTCACCTTTATCAAAACCCATGGCGGAAAGGGTGCCTTCAAGCTCGCTTTCAATAGCGTAGCCGTTTTTGCTGTGGTAAAGTTCGCTTTTTCTTGTGTACTCCTCCATGATTGAGGCAAGGGTTTCTTGATTTTCTTCCTTGCTCATCTTTTTTTCTAAATCTCTGATTTCAGCTTCTAATTTTATCAAATCGTCAAAAACTGACAAGCAATAGTCGTAGATAGTCACATCGCTATCTATGGTCAAGATTTGCTCAAGATAACCCAGCTTGATATCCTGGGGTATAAAAATCTTGCCATAATCCGGACTTATTTTGTCCGTTAAAATATTAAAAAGGGTAGATTTGCCAGCCCCGTTTAGACCAACGAGTCCTGCCTTATCACCCTTTTTCAAATTAAAACTTAGGCCAGAAAATATCTCCTTATTGGGATATGATTTGGACAAGTTCGATACATTAAGTACATTCATTTAAAATATAAAGTCCTCTGGGGAATTCATAAAATATGTCAAGGTAAATAGGGATTCATCAAGGTGGACAGATTCTATTACCACACCATTTGAAACCTTAAGATCAACTGGTGAGAAGTTCCAAATTCCCCTAACTCCCCCTTCACATAGGACATCTGCTACTTCTTGAGCAACTTCTTTTGGTGTAGCAATAATTCCTATATCAATTTTGTTATTATCTAAAAACTCTCCTAAAGTATCTACATTTCTTACTTCTAGGTTATTATCATATAATACAGTAGCTTCTTTGTCAAAAACCGCTTCAAATTCGTATCCTAAGTCAGAAAAAGACTGGTATTGGTAGAGGGCGTGGCCTATGTTGCCGTAACCTACTAAGATTAATTTGTAGTCTTTGTCTACTCCTATTATCTTTGATAATTCATCAATTAGTTCTTTGACATTGTAGCCATAACCTTGCTGGCCGAAGCAACCAAAGTGGTTTAAATCTTGTCTGATTTGGCTGGCTGTAAGGCCTGTTATATATGACAATTCTTTTGAAGATACCCTAATTATGCCCTTATCATTAATACTTTCTAAATACCTATAGTATTTTGGAAGTCTTTTGATAACAGACAATGAAATATTTTTTTTGTTCATTATAAACTCCTACTCTTCTCTTTCTCCATCATATAAGATATGAGAATTTAGTAACTGCCTATCATATTCGCTTAAACTGTCTTCATTTTCTTTGTTGTCAATCTGCGCAATTATACTATCTAGCTTATCATCTCTAATTTGTCTTAACTCTTCTTCACTTGTTTCGACCCTGATTTCTCTATCTCCGCCACTATCCTTATCCCTGAGGGATATGGCATTTGCTAGATGGAGAAAATATGCTATAACCAAACTTGAATAGAAAATCAATTGGTTATATCTTAGGAAGAAATCATTATTGATTACAATCTTACGAGGCAAGGCCTTTATAAATATCGCCAAGGCTGATAGACCATGGATTGATAGGAATAAAAAGGCAAGGCCTGTAATGATTGCTACGAGGATTGAAAACCCTCTGGCATTTTTATTAAATAGGACATCGAAGGAATAAACTAACATCACTGTCCATGATCCTAAAAATAAAATATACCAGGCTAGGCTGATGGCCCAGCCGCTTAAAAATCTTTGTGAAATAGTTAAGAGAAATAAGATCATAATAAGAAAGACTAGTATCTTGCTTACCCTTCTTTCAAACTTATTTTCCATAACTGCTCCTATTTTTTGGACTTATACCTCTTTTGAGCATCTAAAATTTTTTTTCTAATCCTTAGATTGTTTGGGGTAATTTCGATTAGTTCGTCTTCTTCAACAAACTCCATCATTTCCTCTACACTCATCTTTTTGGCTGGTGTAAGGACGATGGCGTCGTCATTACCACTTGCCCTAGTATTAGTCATTTTTTTCTTTTTGCAAATATTTACATCAATATCAAGGCCCTTGGCATTGGAGCCTACAATTAGGCCTTGGTATATTTCTTCACCTGGTTCTATAAATAATTGGCCCCTAGATTGGGCAGCATTTAGTCCGTAGGCTGTTGCAAGCCCTTTTTCTGTAGCGATAAGAGATCCTAAAGGTCTTCTCTCTAAATCTCCCTTATACCTATCATAGCCTTCAAATTCTGTATTTAAAATACCTGTCCCCTTGGTATCGGTCATAAATTCTGTCCTATAACCTATAAGGCCTCTTGCTGGAATTCTAAATACAAGTCTGGTGTAACCTGAGTTAGATGGGTGCATATCAATCATCTCACCCTTTCTCCTACCGAGTTTTTCTATTACAGAACCTGTGTATTCTTGGTCAACGTCAATTGTTGCAAGCTCGATCGGTTCAAGTTTTTTGCCATTTTCGTCGGTTTTAAACATTACTTCTGGCTTTGAAACTTGGAATTCATAGCCTTCTCGTCTTAGGTTTTCTATAAGAACTGATAGATGGAGTTCGCCCCTACCTGACACCTTAAAGGCTTCTGTTGTATCTGTTGGCTCAACTCTTAGGGAAACATCTGTTTCGCTTTCCTTATAGAGCCTATCTCTGATATGCCTACTTGTGACATACTTGCCATCACGACCTGCAAATGGTGAATCATTTACAGAAAATGTCATAGATAGGGTTGGTTCAGAAATTTTTGTAAATTCAATTGGTTCATGATCTGCCTCAGTTCCGATTGTATCCCCTATACCAATATCTTCCATACCAGAGATTGCAACAATAGAACCGAATTTTGACTCTTCAACCTCTACCCTATTTAGGCCATCAAATTCATAAATTGTGACAATTTTTGATTTAACCAGCCTATCTTTTTCATTGTAATTTGTAATAATAGCTGGGTCATTTTTCTTAATTGTACCACATTCCACCTTGCCAATGGCAATTGTACCAAGATAGTCATTGTAGTCTGTAGTTGAAACTAAAACCTTAAAACCAAGAGATTCATCAGCCTCGAAAGCTGGTGTATACTCGATAATGGTATCAAGTAGGTCTGTCATGTCTTCTTTTACGACAGATCTATCAAGACTTGCCCAACCTTGTTTTGCCGAGGCGTAAACAATTGGGCTTTCAAGGTAAGATTCATCTGCATCTAAGGAAATAAATAAGTCTAGGATTTCATCTTCAACTTCTTCTATCCTTTGGTCAGGTCTGTCTACCTTGTTGATACAAATTATGGCAGGTAGCCCTAGTTCTATGGCCTTTTTAAGTACAAATTTTGTTTGTGGCATAGGTCCTTCGTGGCTGTCTACTACAAGTACAACAGACTCTGCCATATTAAGAACCCTCTCTACTTCCCCACCAAAATCAGCGTGGCCTGGGGTGTCTATAATATTTATCTTCATGTCTTTGTAAGAAACAGCAGTATTTTTTGCAAGGATTGTAATCCCTCTTTCTTTTTCTATAGAATCAGAATCCATAACCCTGTCTTTGACTGCTTCATTTTCTCTAAATAAACCTGATGTTTTTAGAAGACCATCTACAAGTGTTGTTTTTCCGTGATCTACGTGGGCAATTATTGCTACATTTCTAACATCTTCTCTAATCATTAAATCCTTCTTTCATGCTAACAAATTCTATCAATATATTATACCTAATGTGAATTAATTATCAATTATTGGCAAATAAAAACATCCCCTAAAGGATGTTGTTAAG
>CAMEGY010000085.1 GCA_945916625.1 uncultured Anaerococcus sp. | reverse complement strand
GATGACTATTTTAACTGTCTGACATCAGGCTCTGTTATGAAACCTGTGACAGATTCCTATAAGATATCAAGGGCAAAACTTGCCTACATCATAGATTCAACTGCAGCTCCAATATGTATGATTGCTCCGATTTCATCCTGGGCTGCGGCTGTATCTGGCTATGCTGAGGGGATTTCTGGCATTGAAATGTTTGTAAGGGCAATTCCCTACAATTTCTATTCGCTTTTGACCTTGGTTTTTGTGGTAAGCATAATTCTTTTTGATAATGACTTTGGAGCTATGAAAGAATACGAAAAAAGGGCCATGGAAACTGGTGAGCTCGGAGCTGTTAAGACTAGCAAGATATCAGCAGAAGATGGAAGTCCAAATGGGAAGGTAATTGACCTTGTCTTTCCTATTTTGGTTTTGATTGTCGTATCAGTTTTATCTTTGATTTATGTTGGTGGATTTTTTGATCCGGCAAGTGAGTTTTATAGAGACTTCGTAAATGCTTTTGCCAATACCGACTCATCCATAGCTCTAGCCATGGGTTCCCTATCTGCCCTTGTAATTTCTATAATTTATTTTATAGGAAGAGGTGTGGTTAGCTTTGAAAAATCAATGGATAGCCTGTCTGAAGGATTCTCTTCAATGGTTGGGGCGATTTTGATTTTAACTATGGCAACAAGTCTAAAAAATATTTCAAACGACCTTTTGGGGTCCCAAGCCTTCGTTGGGGGGCTTATGGAAAATGCAGTGGACGGACTTAACTCCTTCCTACCGGTTGTAATCTTTCTTGTGGCAATCTTCCTTGCATTTGCCACAGGGACTAGCTGGGGAACTTTTGGAATTTTAATTCCTATTATTACATCTATGTTTGAGATTGGCGAGCCTTTATTCTTTATAGGAATTTCTGCTTGTCTTTCGGGGGCAGTGTGCGGTGACCACATTTCTCCAATTTCAGATACTACTATCATGTCATCAGCAGGAGCAGGCTGCATTCACGTTGACCACGTCAAAACCCAGCTTGCTTATGGCCTAAGCGTAGCTGCTATTGCAAGTATTTCTTATATCATAGCAGGCTTTACCCATTCAGCAGTCTTAGCCCTAGCCTTTGGAGTGGCCGCAATATTAGTCTTTATGCTAGTTTTAAAGAAGATTAACATAAAAAGCCAAATTGTATAGGCTCATATTTTGACAGAAATTAGCTTTGATAATAAAGTGAAATTACTAGTTTAAAGATACCTTTAGGAGAATAAATGGATTATATATATAGATTTGATACAGATTTTGGTTTTGAAGAATCAAGCATAGATCGCTTTTATGACACACTAGAAGATGAGGACTTTTACCTCATGTATTTGGGCAAAAAGTCTTTTATAGATTTTGCTCAAAATTATAAGCTAGATTCAGCAATTGTAGACTTGTTGCTAAAGGAAAAGGTCAAAAAATCTTACGTGGCAATTGAAGATAGCTATAGCTTCATAATTTTGGACCTGCTTGATATGAAGGGTAAGCTTGACAAGTCGGATCTTATTGGCTTTTATATCGAAAAGAACAGGCTCATTGTTGTTGACCTATATGATAGGGATATGTCAACAAGCCGTGCCTTTAAGCAGATGATTGGCAAGAAACTTTCCTCAAGGTCTCCAGGACGTGCCCTTAAGCATTTTATAAGTTTTCTTGTTACAAGCCATACAAAAGTTTTTGACCAGATAAAAAACTCTACCTCCAAAATCGAGGATGCCATAAATAAAAACAAGATTAGCAACGATAAGCTAGGGGCTATTTCTGCAAACAGGCACAAGGTCCTAAATCTTTACACTTCTTATGAGAGACTCCTTGATATAATCGAGGTCCTTGTGGAAAACGAAAATGAAATCTTTGACGAAAATGATATCAAACACCTAAAATCACTTGCCTATAGGATTGAGAGATATTCCACAAATATATCCTATCTCTCCGATTATATATCAAATGTCAAAGACTCTTACGATTCAAAAATGGATCTTTCTATGAACTCTACCATGAAGTTTCTTACAATTGTGACCACAATTTTCACCCCAATTACAGTCCTTACTGGCTGGTATGGGATGAACTTTGAAAACATGCCGGAATTAAGTTGGGAGTATGGTTATCTTTATATAATTGGCCTTTCCCTCCTAAGTTTGATCCTTTGCTACATGCTTTTTAGGAAGCTAGATAAGTAGTGACCTTTGACATCTGCTTATTTTATCGATATAGTCAAAGTAAAAGTATTCTAAAGGAGAAAATATGGAGCAAGGTCCCTACCACAGTTTAATCAGTGTTCTTATAATAATTGTTTTAATATTAATAAATGGATTTTTTACAGCGCTACATACAGGGCTTATTAGCTTATCTCACGATAGGCTCGAAGACCTTAAGGAAATGGGCAACAATAATGCGGAATCATTGCTCAGGGTTATTTCAAACCAAGATAGGCTTAACCAATCTTTTTCGATGATAAACTCGATTTTATCCCTTGTGACAGTAGCCTTTATTGCAGAAAATTTGAGGGATTGGAGTTTATTAAAGGTTAATATAAAACTCGGTCTTTTCATCACTATTTTGCTATACATAGTAGTGAAAGTTATTTTTGTAGATAAGATTCCACAAAGGATTGGTGTTAGAAATCCACTTAGCTTTGCCCTAAATACTACAGGCCTTATTAGGCTAAGCCTTGCTCTTACCAGACCTTTTGTCAAAATTACTGAGATTGTAACAGACTTTATAATGAATGTTTTTGGTATAGAGGCTAAAAATATCCAAAAAGAAGTTACCAATGAACAAATAAAGTCAATCGTTCAAATCGGTGAAGACCAAGGGATAATAAGGCCTATGGAATCAAAAATGATCTACTCAATTATGACCTTTGATGATATTATTGTTGAAGAGATAATGACTGCTAGAACCGATGTCTTTATGATAGATATAAATGACAAGGATAGGGAATTTCTTGAGGAATTTATCAAAATACGTCATAACAGGATTCCGGTATATGAAGATAATGTAGATAATATCTTGGGAATTCTTTATACTAAAGACTATCTACTAGAAGCGACTAAGGTCGGCCTATATAATGTGGATATAGAAAAGTTGATAAGGCCAGCCCACTTTGCTCCGGATAAGATTGAAGCAGACAAGCTTTTTTCTGACATGCAAAAAGGCCACATCCATATGTCGATTTTGATTGACGAATATGGTGGGTTTTCTGGTGTAATAACCATGGAAGACCTTATAGAAGAGATAGTGGGTGATATGGAAGATAGTTTCGACTATGATATACCAGAGATTAAGATTAATAACAAAAATGTATTGGTAGTAAAGGCTTCAATAGGGATAAAAGACCTAAACGAAAAAATCCCGATTGGACTTGATGAGGAAAATGAAAACTACGATTCACTTGGTGGTTTTATAATCGATAAGCTAGGCTATATACCAGAAGTTGGAGATAATGAAACTATTATCTATAATGGCTATGAAATTAAAATCCTCTATATGGAAGACAATAGGATCAAGGCCTGTAGGATAAGGAAGCTAAAAACAGCTAATAAAACCGATGAGAAATTGGAATAAAAAGAAGAAGATTAAAACAAACCCTCCCAGCAAGTAGCTTGGAGGGCATTTTTCTATTCTTCACCTGAAGTTACTTCTAGGGATACAATACTTAGATCTTCCCTATAAACGAAATTATAAATAACCTTATCTATGTTTTCAAATTTGTAAGTTAGGCTTACTTTCACAAGATTTTCGTTAACTGGGGCGTTTGCCAGATAATCTGTTGCATACATTACCTCAACTTTGGCATCATCTTCTAGGATATTTCCCATAAGTTTAAGGTCGCCTGACAAACCTTCGTACATTTCATCAAACTTTTCTGGTGTTTGGTTAAGGGCCTCAACGTCCTTTATAAATTCGTCCTTATTGCCATCTCTAAGCGAGTCGATAATGTGGTAGGACTTATCAATAAAGGCCTGGTTGTCTTCTTTAAGCTTTTTGTTATTTGCAATAGTTGAACCAAGATGAAGTCTTAGGCTAGTAAGTTTATTGTCTTTTTCATTCGCTTCAATTATTAGCTTATCTTCTTCACAAGTACAAACTATAGTGAATTTATCTTCTTCTTTATTAATTTTTTCAATCTTTGAAATTTGACCTGAGTAATTAAGAGGGCTTAGCTTTCTTAAAAGAACTCTCAAGTCTCCGCCAACTTCACTTTTTATAGGATCTGCCAAAATATTTGCAAGGCTTCTTGTATCTCCTGTATCTATATATTTAATAAGGTCAGCAATAAAGGATATTTCTTCTTCGCTAAGGTCTTTGTTTGCATCCTTAACGAGACTTTGGTAGGCATCAGTTTCAATTTCGTCATCTATTTGTTCTTCAGTTTTTAGAACTACAGAATTTTCGTTTTTCTTAGTTTTTGGTTTTTCGCTATCACATCCTGTAAGAAGGATGCCTAGAGCAAAGATAGCCAAAAAAGTTTTGTGTAATTTTTTCATAAGTCCTCCTTGTATTATTATAACATAGAGACTTCTTTTTATAAATTTCATATATGTTTTAAATTGACTTTTAGATTTAAAAGGTGATTATTATTAGAATAAAATTCCGTTTAGAGGGTCAATATATAATTTTGATATTAAAATGTAAAAAAATAAAGAGAAAAGCCTTGAATTTTTTTCTTAGATATGATATATTTAAGATACGAAAACGATACCGAAAAAATGTTTTCATAATCTTTCACCAGGATCGCTAGATTAGGAAGGCATATAAGAGAGGATTCGGTAGAGGAAATTTTACGGAGGAATATTTATGAAAATTAAGAAAACGTTACTAGCAGGAGCCCTTGTTCTTGCAGGTGCACTTACCTTTACAGGATGTGGCAATTCAAATGACGGAGCAAAGGAAGAGACAGCTAAGAATGACGGTGGCAAAGCTTCTGTCTATTACCTAAACTTCAAACCAGAAGTAGAAGAAGTTTGGAAAGAAATTGCAACTAAATACGAAGAAGAAACAGGTGTTCCAGTAAAGGTTGTTACAGCTGCATCAGGAACTTATGAATCAACACTTAAGGCAGAAATCACAAAAGATGATGCACCAACCCTATTCCAAATCAACGGCCCAATTGGCTA